>JAHRVZ010000057.1 GCA_019090405.1 Paracoccaceae bacterium | reverse complement strand
GGACTTTTCCAAACATCCTGGTGTCGGCATGTCTTTGCCACACCAGCCTCTGGGTTGAGCAAAAGGTTGATATATATGGTTTCCAAGCGCACAATTGGCCCATATTAACACATATTGAGATTATATTATGTCAATTGAATTACTTGCGGCCGCGCAAGAATTGGCGGCGTCAGAACCAGAAAATGGACTGCCAGCGAACCGCCTGCGCTTTACTCTGGAGTATTTTGAATCCCCCGATCTTGAGGCCGAGCGCCATAAGATTTCTACGCTGCTGGGGGGCGATAATTTCGCGCTTGAACCGCTTGATGCGTTGCTGCCGCAATTTCTGGTGTTGCAATTCCCCGGTATCGAACGGCGCATGTCACCGGCAAGCCAATTTGCGGCGGCCGACGCTCTTGTCGATGCTTTGGACCTGGTCTCGGCCGTACCCGATATTGGTGCGACCTTTGTCATAGCCCCCGCCGAATCCGAAAGCGCCGAATCCGAAAGCGTCGAGGGCGCCGGTGATTTCTTTCTTGGCCTGACCTGTTGGGTGAAAGACAAAATTCTACCCATAGACTGGGCCGTCAACGCGATGAACATTCCGCCCCTCTGGGCGCGTGGCATTAACGGTTTCGGAGTGCGGATCGCGCAACCTGACACTGGCGTGGCGACCCATCCTGAACTGAACGGATTGCTGGATCTGACGCGCGCCCTTAATGTTCTGAACGGCACAAATGATCCAACCGACCCGCTGTCAGACGACATGGGAAATCCGGGCCACGGCACCGCCACCTCTAGTGTCGTCGCAAGCCGCAGCGCCGGCAACGTGCTGGGCGCGGCACCCGGTGCCAAAGTCGTGCCGATCCGATGTGTCAACAGCGTCATTCTGGGCATTGATTCAACCGCGCTTGCCCGTGCGATCCTGCACGCCATACAGGTTGAAGCCGATGTCATTTCAATGTCGCTGGGCGGGCTTTTGTATTCGCCATCACTGGCTGCCGCGATGGCCAAAGCGACCGACGCAGGGATTATCATAGTGGCAGCGGCAGGCAATTGTGTGCAGCCAATTGTCGTCTACCCTGCGCGCGATTCCAACGCGATTGCGATTGGAGGCAGCAACCACCGTGACAAACCGTGGAAAGGTTCAAGTCGGGGCAGTGATGTTGCTGTTTCGGCCCCCGCCGAAAACGTACTGGTGGCGCGCCGAACCCCTGACGATGGTGGCCATGCGGTGGTCACGCCCTCGCAGGGCACATCCTTTGCGACCGCCCTTACCGCAGGTCTGGCGGCCATGTGGGTTCAGCACAAAGGGCGACCCCAGATCAGATCCGAAGCCGCGCGGTTGGGTGTTACGGTCAACCAATTGTACAAATCCGTTCTCAGACAAACGGCGCGCCGCCCATCCGGCTGGCCATCGTCCTTGGGAACCGGCATTGTCGATGGCGAAGCAGTCATCGACTTTGACCTTGCCAGCATCCAATCCATCAGCACCCCCGAAAGCGTCGAACCCATTTCCGACGATGACCTCGTTGCCGCCCTTGATGCGTCATTTGATGGGATCGGAACCGGCTTTGACGACTGGCCGCGCATTGGTGCCGAAACAATATTCCTGCTAAGCGACGCCTGGATACGCGCCGAACGTGGCGCAGGGCTGCCGGTCGAGTCCCCCTCGCGCCCGTCGCCAAGTCGTGGGTTATCCACGCGTCTGCCCGAAGACATTGCCGCAGCACTCGCCCCCGCTGCCGACACGCCTGATTTCAACCCGCCGATGGTTGCGCGGGAAATCAAACAGCCCAATTATGCCAAGCTGTTGGCCGCAGGAGCGCCCGGCACCTCTGAATCCAGTGCCGTCATGTCTGACGAACAAGCCAAATCGCGGCTAAAATCCGATGGTGCAGACAAAGTTCTGGTACAGGCAGCAAAGGCGTTTACCGCGATCTCTTCCAAGGGTCTGGGTGAACGCGATGCTCAGGCAAATGTCTTGCAGCAGGCCAGACAGGTGATCCAACAGGTAGCCGATGGCAACCTTGATCAGCTTGACACCGCCGGCCGCACCACGCTTGAGGCGCTGGTGCAGATCACCGACCGCCCGGCGTATCGCGTCACGGATGGCACCATCGACCCTGACGATCCGCTTTTTGGCGAATGGGGCGGCTTTCTTTCGCTGCTTGTCGACCTTCCTAAATGGGCGAACTCGGTAGGACGGATCAATTTGGGCGGCACTCATGTTGGCACCGGATTTTTGATGGGCGGGGGGCAAATCATGACCAACCGCCACGTGTTAGAGGCCTGCGCTGACGAGGTTGTCGGCCCCGGTGGCGCTGTCTGGCGGTTTGATCGCGGCGAGGTCACGATTGATTTTTCTGATCTGGCGGATGGCAGCAAAGAACAGCTGATTGGCGGCGTGTCGCTAGCAGGTCCGGACCCTATTCGCGGAATGGAGAACCTGTTGCACCTTGATGCGGCCATCCTTTCGCTTGCCCCCGGTGCAACTGGCCTGCCGCGTGAATTACCGTTTGCGCAACAGGTAGACACCGATGCCGATATGATGACCATCGGATACCCTGCGCGCCCCGGCACGTCTGCCTTTATCGACCCTGCGACTGGCAAACCCAGCCATGAGGTCGCGCGCCGTCTGCGCCAGATTTTCGGCACCGACTACGGGCGAAAATATGTCGCTCCGGGCCGGGTTCTGGAAGGGCCGGGCCAGCTTGCCGGTGATCCCAATGACTGGGCGCTTAGCCACGACTGCACGACGCTGGGCGGTAATTCCGGTTCGGTGGTGATACAGATCGACGCGACTCCTGCGGTATCGGGCCTGCACTTTAGTGGCGCGCCGCTGACGGCCAACAAAGCCCACGCTCTTGGTCGAGTGGACAGAAGCCCAATTGGCCCGTTGCCCGGCGCGATATGGATTTAGGCCCAAATGTCGGACATCAGCCTTAGCGACATCAAGCGACTTGCCGACAAGCTGTCGATATCGCGGGCTGACAACATGGCAGAGGTTTCGTCGTCACATCGTGTCAGTAACGTCGCGCAACTTTTGCGCCCGCGCCTTAACCCGGTTCTGGTCGGATTTACCCAAATCCAGATGACGCGTCGGGTGGCGTGACCAGCCCCGCATCCAGCATCTGTTCGTGATCCGGCAAGTCCCGCAGGCTTTGCAAATCGAACGCCACCAAAAACGTCGGCGTGGTCACATAGGTATAAGGTGCCCCGGCTCTGGGGCTGCGTGGTCCTACAGCGATAAGATCACGGGCCCGCAGCCGACCGATCAAATCGCGGCTGATATCCTTGCCGAATATGTCCTTAAGACCGATACGCGTCAGCGGCTGGTAATAGGCAATTGCCGCCAGCACCGCGATTTCGAACGCGTTTAAGTCCACCAGTTGTTCATTGACGTTCGCAGCCATCCGGATGGTCTGCGCAAACTGCGGGCGGGTCCGTAACATCCAGCCATCTGCCACGGCGACAATCTCATATGGTCGGTTTTGAAGGTCAGTGGTCAGATCGTCGATCAACAGATCAACCGATACCTTCTGCCCCACAACGCGTGCCAGATCTTCGCGGGCAACCGGGGTTGTGGATGCAAACATCACCGCCTCGATGCGCGCCATCCATTCACGCCAGCGCAATTCGGGTGGCAATTCGTCCAACTCCTGGTCAAATGAAGGTTCAACAGGTGCCATGATTACACCCCATAAAGCCGGAACGCAGACCGCCCCGTCAACTCTCGTACAACTCCAAGATCGAGCAGGCGGTCACACAACCTTCGGGCAGACCGGTCGGTCATTTGAACGGATGTTCCTTTGATCATCGGCGACAACATTCCGGATGGTGAAACAGCATCATGGCCAAGAAACAAAGCTACCGCGTCCGCCGCCCCTTTTGAGCGTAGTTTGGGCGCCACTTGCTGCAATTTTGCGGCCCGACGACTTAGGTCAGCGGCATTGCGGATCGCACCGTCACATGCCGCGATCATAGCCCTGTGAACACGCGACGGCATGTTGGTGTCGCCATCAGCAATTTTGCGCAAATCTTTCCGGGACAAAGTTGCGGCCAATAGCGGCATAGCCCGATCCCAGCCCAAAGCCCTTGTTAGGGTCACATCTGCCACCATCAGCGCCGCTGCTTCCTGACGTGGAAACGCGCGCAGAACCGCGCTTAGTTCTTGCAGCGCCTGTGCAACAGGTGATCCGTCCAATGGTTTTGGCGCGGCCAGCGTTTCGGCAACCTGATCCGGCAACACGCTTTGCAACTGACCATGCCAACCGGACCCTTTCAGATTGATCCGCACCAATCTGCGCCAGCGCATAAACATCTCGCCTGCCGGACCCAGCGCATCCCCGGCCCGCGCCAGACAAACTGCGTCACGAATATCAAACGTCGTTTCACGGCGACCCTCAAGCCGCAGACAGGCCGCCGCTGCGTCCAGCGCCAAACGATCCCGCAACAACGATCCCGGCAAACCGCCAGAAGGATCGCGCAGCACCACATCAAGCATTGCCAAGGCCGCGCCCGAGGAAAATGCCACTGAATCAGGAGTGTCATCCCGCATTGGACTGATCCAACGTGGAAGGAAATTTGGGGCGCTGGTCTCACTCAGAGGCTGGTTTTCTGTGGGTTTCATACCCGGAACTTAGACCGTTACGGCGCTTGTTTCTAGCAAATACCACCAGAACCGCCGCTGTTTGGTGACGCCCGGTTTTGCATATTTTCGGTTCCCGAACGGTTGTATCTAAGATACCTATGGTCCTTGACGTTGACACCAGAATGACACCTTGAGAGTGGCTATATCATCGCTGAAAACAGGAATTCTTACGTTATCGCACAAAAATTGAATACGAAGGAAATGTCATGCGATGCTCAATAATTGCTTGCGCGCGTAACGAGGGACCATTTTTGGTCGAATGGATTTCACATCATCTGTCACTTGGATTTGAAAAGATTTTTGTCGCCACGAATGATTGCCAGGATGGTACAGAACTAATTCTGGATTTGATTTCTAAAGTTTGGCCCGTTTTTCGAATTGATAATTCCGAACAGATTGAGGGGCTTACCTATCAAAGAAGTGCCGTAAAGCGCTGCCTGAACCATCCTGAAATAATGGATCAGGACTGGGTGCTTCACATAGATTTGGACGAGTATCTGAATATTCTCGACGGACCAGATTCTGTTTCTGACTTGATGGAAAATTACAAAGATTTTGATGCTGTCCAGATCGAATGGCGATTATTCGGCAACGATGGCCGGAAACACTGGGACGGGGTTTCGATTGTCGATAGTTTTCTATCTTGTGAGACACAGCCCATTGGCACCCGCGCGCCCAAAACCATCTTTCGCCGTTTGTCCTTTGATGATGTCGCCCCACATTGCCCGAAACTGCCGACCAAGCCGGAAAATGACCTTAAAATTGTCAATACCTCAAAAGAGATGCTTGATACGTCGATCGCCTATAGCAAAAAGGGCACAACATTGTTGCGCGACGACACGCAGATTAGCTGGGAAAGATGCGTGATAAATCACTACATGCACAAAAG
>JAHRVZ010000008.1 GCA_019090405.1 Paracoccaceae bacterium | reverse complement strand
TTCCCCTCTACCCAAACTCTAGCGGTTGGCCTATACTTGTGGATAAGTAGGTCATAGCGCCTACAACAAGAGGCAGAAATCAACGAGGGGACCGGCCAATGCGCTGCCCGTTTTGCGGAAATATTGACACTCAGGTTAAGGACTCGCGTCCGGCCGAGGACCACGTTTCAATCAGGCGGCGGCGGTTTTGCCCTGCCTGTGGCGGACGTTTTACCACCTACGAACGCGTGCAACTGCGTGATCTGGTGGTCATAAAATCATCAGGAAAACGCGAAGAATTTGACCGGGTCAAGCTAGAGCGCTCTATTCGCATCTCGATGCAAAAACGCCCGATCGAAGCAGAACGTATTGATCAGATGATCTCGGGCATCGTGCGGCGGTTGGAAAGCCTTGGTGAAACTGACATCAAATCCCACCATATCGGTGAGATCGTGATGGAGGCGCTGGCCCGGATTGATACCGTGGCATACGTACGTTTCGCCAGTGTTTACAAAAACTTTCAGGCCGCTGATGATTTTGAGGACTTTGTCCACGAATTGCGTCCTGACACGCCACCAGAAGAGTGATCGACACAGACCACCGTTTCATGGCGATGGCCCTTACATTGGGCCGTCGGGCGCAGGGAACCTGTTGGCCCAATCCGGCTGTTGGTTGTGTGATCGTCAAAGACGGCCGCGTCGTTGGGCGCGGCTGGACTCAACCCGGTGGGCGACCGCATGCGGAAACCGAAGCGTTGGCGCAGGCGGGTTCGCAGGCGCGCGGCGCGACGGTTTATGTGACATTGGAACCTTGTGCGCATCATGGTGAAACGCCGCCCTGTGCTGAGGCGTTGATATCTGCTGGCGTTGCCCGTGTGGTTGGTGCCCTCGAAGATTGCGATGGGCGCGTGGCCGGGCAGGGCTTTGCGATGTTGTCAGCGGCTGGCATTGACGTGACCACCGGGGTTTTTACGGCCAAGGCGGCCCATGATCACGCCGGGTTTTTCATGAAAACTGAAAACGGTCGCCCGATGGTGACGCTGAAAATGGCCAGCAGCTTTGATGGGCGCAGCGCCACCGCCACTGGCGAAAGCCGCTGGATCACTGGCCCCGAGGCCCGTCGCGTGGTGCATGCCATGCGCGCGCAACATGATGCGGTGATGGTTGGCGCAGGCACGGCGCGCGCCGATGATCCGTCGCTGACGGTGCGGGATTTGGGCATTGATCGGCAACCAGTACGGGTTGTTGTGTCACGCCACCTTGATCTGCCATTGCTAAGCCAACTTGCCCGAAGCGCAAAAACAGTGCCGGTCTGGCTGTGCCACGGGGCAGGGGCCGACATCGAGCGTATGCGCGCCTGGGAAGGTTTGGGTGCACGGTTGATCCCCTGCGGCATGCAGGGTGTTCAGCTGGATGCGGCGGATGTGTTGCAACAGCTTGGTCAGGCGGGTCTGACGCGGGTGTTCTGCGAAGGCGGGGGTGCATTGGCGGCGTCGTTGTTGGCCGCTGATCTTGTGGACGAACTGGTTGGGTTTACCGCTGGTCTGGCAATCGGTGCCGAGGGTTTGCCGGTGATCGGAGCGATGGGGTTGGAAAGATTAACCGCGGCACCAAGGTTCAAGTTGGTTGAAACCCGCGCCGTTGGCCCAGACATTCTGCATCGCTGGACACGTGATCCTTAGCGCCACAAACGCGCGTAAGTGGCGAATAATCCCTGAATTTTTGATAACCCGCGATTGCCGAATCCCGGATGTGGAATGCGCCCGCTGGCCAATCGGTCAACGGCAATTTCGACCGGACAAATTTTCCCGGTGAGGGGATCAAAATAACGTGGGTAATCTATCAATGTGGCATAGACCAATCCCATCAGATCAGGGCGCGCCACGCGGCGGTTGGGGATGTCGCCCAGATCATTGGTCAGCCCCCATCCTGCGTAAAACGGTGCACCCAATGTGGTGACGTTGACGCCTCGCAGCAGGGCTTCGAACCCGATAAGCGATGTCATTGTCCAGACTTCGTCAATCTGATCCAGCAACGACATTGGGTCAGCCTGTGTTGCGACCACATCGGTCAAACCCGTCGCGTCCACAGTGCCAATGCGTAACCCGGCCTCAACATCCGGGTGCGGTTTATAGACGATTACGGCGTCCGGATGGGCCGCGCGGGCGGCACGCAGCAGGCCCAGATTGGTGCGGACCTGCCCGGTTCCCGTGCGGATCGAGGCATCGTCTTCGACCTGTCCGGGCACCAGAATGCGGTGACCTTGCGGGACGTGTGGCACAGTTCCACCCAGATTGTATTTGCTTAGTTTGTTGTTGGTCAGGCTGTGAACCAGCCGTGCGGCGCGCTGCCTGCGCAAATCACTTAGCGTACTGCGTTCCTTTATCAGATGTTCCAGACGACTGGGCTGTTTGGGGTCATAATAGATGCCCAGATCATCACAAACCAAAGACAGCGGCGGCACCAGTTCAGCCCCCAACCCGCGCGAGCGTAGAAAGCCATCTTCGACGCGGGTGATGTTTGACTGGTTGGGGGCCGATTTTCCCGCCCATATCATCTGCGCGCGATCGGTTGCGTGACTACGGGCCGGGTCATCGCTAAAAATCACACGTTTTTGCGCGCCGAATATTTTCTGCATCGGTTTGCGTTTCCACATGCGGATACCGCTGGCCACCCAACCGTTGTGATCCTGTCGCCACGCGCTGGACTGGGCCTCGACGATGTCGAGCACAGTTTCAAAATCACATAGCTGGTCGCGAAACGGATCATACCAGACTGGATAAAGCAGCATGGCAGCCGCAAAAAGCTGGTTTCTGGTCAGTTTGCGTTCCCGGCTAGGAACCGGGTTTTCATCATGGGTCAGCCCCCAACCCGCGTAGAACGGTTGCCCGAAAACGCGGGGTTTATGCCCGGCTAAAATTGCCTCAAAACCAAGTTGCGAGGATACGGTATATACCCCGACGGCGCCTTCAAGAAGGGTCCATGGGCTAATTGGATCGCTAAGCAAATTGACGCGATTGCTGGTGTTGGCCTCTGAATAATACCCCTCGCGAAACCCGGATTGTGTTTCCGGGTGGGTTTTGATGATGATCCTGGCACCGGGATGTTCTTCTTGTGCGAAAACCAGCATTTCCAAAAATGTTGCCATGTCCGCATTGCTTGCCGTGACCGAGGCATCGCCACGGGTTTGATCGACCACCAGCACATAGCCGGGGGCAGGGGGCGAAAGCGTCGTATCAAAGCCGCTGTATTTGCTGATATGGGCGCGGCGCATCCGATCAATCGCGTCACGGGCGCGGTTCATCAGGGCGGTATCATCCAGTGGCGCGCTGGTTAGCATCTGCTCAAGGTCGCTGGGTGTTGTGGCATCAAAATGCACGCCTGAACGGTCCAGATGCAGCCCGATAGGTGGCTCGCCCGCGCGACCCGGCAACATTGACCGAACAAACGCATCCTCAACCCGCAGTATGCCAGCCTCGCGTTTTTCCGCGATCCTTAGCCCGCGATGGGCGGTCGGGCTGTTGCCCCAGACCGCCACCAAATCATCCGCACCCGGTAGCCCCAGCCGCAGATCAAACCCTGCCAGTTTTAGAATACGGCGCAATCGGCGCTGGGTCAGAAAGCCCCCGTTATACGCAAACAGCCGAGAGGTTTCCCCCCCGGCTGTTGACGCACCGTATGACGCACCGTAGCCGGACGTCATGTTTAGATACCGCCAAGTGTCGCGACGTTGGCAATGGGTGTCAGCGGAGCTGCCAAAAGCGAGATGGATTTGGTCCACTGAGCATAAGGTGCTTCGGTAACAAAAAGCGTATCCTGATCCCGGATCACGAAATCACGGGCCATGAACAATCCGTTGGGTTCAGTCAGGTTCAGCACATAAATCATCCGCTGTGCGCCAACCAGATCATCGCGGCCCAATACCTGTCCGGCGATTTCTGCGGGTTCATTGCGCAATACAAAGACGCCCGTGGGATCGGACGCTGTGGCCTGTAGCCCGCCAACCTGTGCAATCGCTTCAAGTACCGACATATCCTGAGTTCGGAAAGTAATCCGTGCCTGTGATGCCGTCGCGCCAAGGACGGTAAAGCTGCGGGTGTCGATTTCGACCAATATCCGATCACCACCACGCAGGGCAATGTCGAGCTTTGGATTGTCATAAAGATCCTGGAACCAGATCGTGCCCTTTTGATCTCCGCGATTGACGGTAATTTGCGCACTTTCGGGTTCGATCGTCACGCCGCCAGCCTTTGCCAGCATTGACGACAATGTACGTGTCGGACGTTCGATCGGGTAAACGCCTTGTGCTCCAACCGAGCCGACCAGCGATACGGTCGACCCGTCTCCGGCCAATCGGCGCACCTGGACCTGCGGATCTGGTGTTTGTTCTTCCAACTGCTTGGTTATGACCTCGCGCAATTGCTCGGGCGTGTTGCCTGACGCGCGCAATCGTCCGGCATAGGGCACAAATATGAACCCGGCGCTGTCGACCTGCACTTCTTCGAGAATCGTTGAGTTGGTGACTTCTCCGGCCAGCAAACCATCATCGACGTTTTCCCAAATGGTCAGGCCAAGACTGTCGCCGGGACGGATGATGTCTGATGTCAGTTGCCCCGCCGAGGTAAATTGACTGGAAAAGCCCAATGCAGGCACTACGGCGGTGGCACGTGTCACACGGTCATTGACCGAGACCACAAAAGCATCGCCTTCTTTTTGCACGGACCCGGCATAGATTTGTCGTTTGTTAGGGCCAACCTGCGGCAAACCACAGGACGCAACGATGCTTAATGCTGTCAGCATCGCGATGGGTTTTGCCCACCGGTTCGGTTCGGATTTCACTGCCGGTCTCCTCGACCTGTTATTATTCTGCCTCGGTTTTTTTCTTAAACTATCGGAATCCGGTACTAAAATCCAGTCCTGTCGCTTTGTAAATTCAGGTCACGACCTGCAACTGTTGCCGTGGCGCCGCGCTTCCGGTTTTTAGCGCTTCATAGGGGTCGTCAGGCGACAGCATCATATCAACAACGTGGCGCAATAGTCGCCGCCGACCACGGGACGAATAAAACCCGCCAGATACCTGACTGGTTTCCAGCAAATACCGGCGATAGTCCTTATAGGCCCGGTTGTCTGGACGGCTGGGCGCAGCAAAGAATTCACGCAATCCCTGATCCGAAATAAACTCTGGCTGGGCATAAACCGCGCGGCCAAACACCTTAAGAGGAATGCCGCGCCACAACACCTGTTGCCCGGCAGTCGAATTTACCGTGACCGCTGTGCGCGCGTCATTCAGCAATTGAGCGAGTTTGCCACCACGTACGTAATGCACGCGATCCTGCACTCCGTGGTGTCGCGCCAGTCGGCTGAGGTCTTGCCAAAGCGGCGCACGCCCGTCTTCCAGTGGATGCGCCTTGACCACCAGATGATGATGGCGAGGTGCCCCATTGGCAAACCCCTCAAGGATCTCGGTCAGAAAATCGGTCATCGTCGCGAATGGAGAGTGCTTTTGAAAACTGCTGTCATGTTCCAGTTGCAGCAATGCCAGATGATACGGGAACCCACCCCTTCGGATTCGCCAGGTGGCCATGCGGCGCGACACGGCATGAAATGGCATCAGCAACAGACGTTTCAGATACAACTGAAATTCCTTGGTGACAGGCAATTCGCGATGCGGTCGAAAGTTGCGATAATCGGCGTTTCTGAACATCACAAACCAATGATACAAAGCGCCATAGAACACATGTTGGCGCATATCGCCCCAATGGGCTGGCGGTAGCGGTGCCTCCATATCTGACAATTCAAGGGCACTTTGCATGTCAGAAATGCTCATATCCATAAGCCGTGAATTGCCGTTAGACCCGCCGCGTTCATAAGTTACCCAATAGGGGCGCATATAGCCTTCTTCAAAAACGTGAACCGTGAGGCCACGTTCTTTAGCGATTTCAACGGCTTTGGCGTGAATGGGGCGGGTGTCTCCGTAAAGCACTATATCGCTGACGCCCTTATCCTCCAGCAATTGCGAAAATCTGTCTGGCCATTGTTCGGCTGAGCCGCGATATGGAATGTAGCTGCGCGGATGGCGCCAAAAAGCACGATCCCCGGCGTTAAAACCAACACGCCAGACATCCGCACCCGCGGCGCGCAGCATACGGCCCAGACCGTTAAAAAACGGCCCATGCGGACCCTGTAAGAATAGGAAAACCGGCGTTTTCTGGGGGGTTTCGGGCATTATCGAACCTTTGTCGTTGGGCGACGAACTAAGACTGGCATAGCAGTTGGTCACAACTATGACGGGTTTCGGGCTCTGCTACAAGATGTTGGTACTTGTTGTGTGCCGCGTGGACAGGTAGGCCAATGGGGTAACATGAGAAAGAGGCGCGCTATGTTCACAGGGATTATCACTGACATTGGCACTGTGACTGAATTGGACAAACAGGGCGATCTGCGCGTTCGCATCGCGACCAATTATGATACTGACAGTATTGATATTGGGGCGTCTATTGCATCGGATGGAGTCTGCCTTACCGTGGTCGCGATTGGACAGGGGTCTTGGTATGAGGTCCAGATCAGTGCTGAAACCGTGGATGTTACCAATCTGAACAGTTGGGTCGTTGGCAAACGGGTCAATCTCGAACGCGCATTATGCGTTGGCGACGAATTGGGTGGCCATATCGTGTCGGGCCATGTGGACGGGATTGCCGAGATAATCAAGATGGT
>JAHRVZ010000056.1 GCA_019090405.1 Paracoccaceae bacterium | reverse complement strand
TTGTTCATGCCAAAGGTTGGGGCGCACATGGTACTTTCACTGTGACGCACGACATCAGCCAATACACCAAGGCCAGCATTTTCTCTGAAATTGGCAAAGAAACACCAATGATCTGTCGCTTTTCAACGGTTGCGGGCGAAATGGGCGCGGCTGACAACGAACGCGATGTGCGTGGCTTTGCGCTTAAATTCTATACCGAAGAAGGCAACTGGGATCTGGTTGGCAACAATACTCCGGTGTTTTTCCTGCGTGACCCTTATAAGTTCCCTGATTTCATCCACACCCAGAAACGTCATCCAAAAACCAACATGCGGTCCGGTACGGCAATGTGGGATTATTGGTCGCAATCCCCAGAAGCCCTGCATCAGGTCACAATCCTGATGTCTGATCGGGGTTGCCCGAAAACGCCGATGAACATGAACGGCTATGGGTCGCACACATATGCGTTTACCAATGCCGACAACGAACGCGTCTGGGTCAAGTTCCACTTTAAGACACAGCAGGGTCATACGTTCTATACCAATGCTGAAAGCAACGAAAAAATCGGCCAGACCCGTGAAGGCTATCAAGAGGCGTTGTTTGGCACAATCGAAGCCGGAGACTTCCCGAAATGGGACGTTAAGGTTCAGATCATGACCGAATCACAGGCAGACTCGACCGCGTATAACCCGTTTGACCTGACCAAAGTCTGGCCACATGGTGATTTCCCGCTCATCGACGTTGGCGTGATGGAATTGAACCGCAACCCGGAGAACTATTTCGCCGAAGTTGAAACCTGCGCCTATTCGCCCTCCAACATCGTGCCGGGAATCGGGTTTTCGCCCGACAAGGTTCTACAGGCGCGAATATTTTCGTATGCGGATGCGCACCGCTACCGGATTGGAACGCATTACGAACAGCTTCCGGTTAATCAACCAAAGTGCCCGATGAATCACTATCACAAAGATGGTGCGATGAATGTTTTGGGACAGGTCAGCGGTTCAACCGATGCCTATTACGAACCCAACAGCTTTGGTGGCGCGACCGAAACGCCGTCTTATGCCGAACCATCCCTGCCCCTGAACGGTGACGCCGATCGCTATAACCACCGTGATGGCAATGACGATTACGGCCAGCCACGGGCTTTGCATGATCTGATGTCAGATGAACAGCGCGCCCGTCTTTACAGCAATACTGCTGAGGCAATGCATGGTGTGTCGGACGAAATCATCGACGTAGCGTTGGGCCATTATGACAAAATCAGTCAGGCCTATGGCGACGGCATTCGTGCCGCGCGCGCCGCACTTTTGGCCTAAAGATACGACCGGCGCGCGCAAAGCTGCGCGCCGGTTACCCAATCATCCGCGCGAATTTACGCAGCGGTTAACCAATCATCATCCGGTCCTGTGATGTGATACCATCATAATAACGCTTTAGGCGTTGCAGGGCGATGCGCAGCACAATTTTTCCTGATCGCGCCGACCAGCCCATGCGCTTTTCGGCACTTTCCAGACCTTCCAGGTAACAACAACAGCGCAGCGCCACATCGCTAAGCCCAGGCCCAAGATCACCCAACGCCCCAACCAAGCGTGACTGCGCCCGCGATGGCCCGTCGCCGGTGCCGCTGTCTGGCGCGCTATTGCTTGGGCCCGTTAGAAATCTGTCCCAGTTTTGAGCAACTTGCGGCCCAACCTGCGCCAATTCGAAATCCTCGCGCAGACGTTCGCCGGCTTGTACCAGTTCCTCATTCAGAAACGGGCTTCCATCGCGATCTTTGCGGCGTGCCAATCCCGCAAGCGGGCTTTCGGCGCTGCTGAACCGACTGCGTCGCGATGCTTTGGGGGCGTTGCGGACCGGGGCCGCTGCTGAGAATGGGGCTTGGGCCTCGGCAAAACCATGTCCAACGGCCGCCGAGGCGCGGCTTTCTTCTTTGGCAAGCAGCCGGATCAAATCGCTGCGCCCGGTCGGCGTTATGTGATAGCGGCTGACCCGGCCCGGCTGCGCGCAGGCAATCCAGCCCTTTAACGCCATCGCCTGAGCGATCTCAGTGTCGACAACTGCTGTACGTGTACTGTTGCCATCGCCATTATCGCGCACAACCACAGCTTTTTCCATGTTCTCGGCAACCGCCAGAACAGCGTCGGATTCGCAAAGGCGACGTAGAATTACCGTTGAATGATGCTCTAGGGTGGCAACGTGTATTTCAGGGTCAGCGAGCAGAGGAGATGCATTCATTTTGAGCGTGTTCCTTGTTTTCGATCCAGACTTGGCAGCGTCAGGTGCCACCGGTTTATGGGCTGTGATATGGGCCGTTTCCAATGTCATCAGGGCAGCATCCACCAGCGGATCATCCCGCCATGCTTCGACACGCCGGATCTGGCGCAAAATCGTCGACGCGTGGCATCCCGCATTGCGTGCAAGATCACGGATCGAACGCCCCGAAACCGTATGCGCCAAATACCGGGTAATGTTTTCCGGCATCCAATCAAGCAGGCAATACACTGGCACATTTTCCATCTGGATACTTTCCTTAGGGCAGAGAGACTGACCCGGTTATCCGGCTATTATCCCCCACTTATCCACAATCTAGGTTTGATTGTGTTACCTGAAAGTTAACAATTGCCGATAAAAGACAGCATTGTTTCTAAATGATAAACAGTTCTGAAACCTACGCACGCTGAATCATGCATTTGCGCAACACCCGTTTAGGTTGTGCAATAACGAAAGCTCAGCAAATTTCAGGAACCTGCCATGCAAGATATATTATCCATGTTGAACACATTACGCCGCCCGCGTTTGTTAATTCGGGCGGCGCGTCTGGGAGCACAGAATTATTCACGCAACCGACACCTTCAGCGGTTACTGGGATACGGAGTTCTGCCACGTCACGCCCCTGCCCTGATGCGATTGATTGAAATCGAAGGCACATTGGACGAGCAGCGTCGCAATTCAGACGCCGGATATTCTTTGCCCCGGCATCTGGATATTTTGATTGCAATGATGGGAGAGGCACATCTGTTGCGCGCCTCAAAACCTGCGATTGCAGAGGTGGTTAAGTAAAGGAATCAGGCATCGCGGCCTTTTTGTCGGCCACATAAGCAGCAAGCTGCGCGGCGATCTCAGGATCAAGTGCGGGTTGCTGGTAATTGTCGAGCAAATACGCCACGCGACGGGACGCCAGTGCCTGGGTATCTTGCGCGCCGTCTTCTTGCCAGGTCTCAAACGGTTTGTAATCGGCCACCTCGGACCGCCAAAAGGCTTCTTTGAAATTGGCCTGCGTGTGGGCACACCCAAGATAATGCCCGCCCGGACCGACCTCGGCGATTGCATCCATTGCCTGCGCGTTGTCGTCGATGTCGATGCCTTTGGCGATTTTGTGCAGAACGCCCAGTTGATCCGCATCCATGACGAATTTCTCAAATGATGACACCAGCCCGCCCTCAAGCCAGCCACAGGCGTGTAACATGAAATTCACCCCGCCCAGCAACGCGGCATTAAGGGTATGTGCGGTTTCATATGCCGCCTGCGCATCCGGCAGCTTTGAGGCACAAAGACTGCCACCCGATCGAAACGGCAATCCCATCCGCCGCGCCAATTGTCCGGCGCCATATAGTGTCAGGCTTGCCTCGGGGGTTCCGAACGTCGGCGCGCCGCTGTTCATATCAATCGACGTCACAAACGCGCCAAAAATCACCGGTGCGCCGGGTCGGACCAGTTGTGAATAGGCGATGCCTGCCATCACTTCGGCCAAAACCTGCGTCAGCGTGCCGGCCACAGACACCGGAGCCATGGCACCGCCAACAATAAACGGTGAAATGATGCAGGCCTGATTGTTCCTGGCATAGATCTCAAGAGCGCCCATCATCACGTCGTCAAATGTAAGAGGCGAGTTGATATTGATCAGCGAGGTCATCACTGTGTTGTCCTGCACAAATTCCTTACCAAACAGAATTTCACACATCTCGACGGAATCCTGCGCCCGGATCGGTTCGGTCACGGACCCCATGAACGGTTTGTCAGACAAGGTCATATGCGCCAGCAACATATCCAGATGGCGTTTATTGACCGGAATATCTGTTGGCTCGCACACGGTGCCGCCAGAATGGTGCAGCCAATTTGACATATAGCCAAGTTTCACGAATTTTCTGAAATCATCCATCGTCGCATACCGCCGCCCACCTTCGGCGTCCC
>JAHRVZ010000055.1 GCA_019090405.1 Paracoccaceae bacterium | reverse complement strand
TGCTGTTGGCCGAAGACCGTAACAACGCTTTGAAATTTGATGACCTTGGTGTGCATCCGCCCGATGCCGCCTTATGGGGCTAGGAGAAAACACCCATGCGCACAGTTTACGTAAACGGAGAGTATTTGCCCGAAAATGAGGCCAAGGTTTCGATTTTTGACCGTGGATTTCTGATGGCAGATGGGGTTTACGAAGTGACATCCGTTCTGGATGGCAAACTGATTGATTTTGACGGCCACGCGGTACGCCTGAGCCGGTCATTGGACGCATTGGATATGGCCAGCCCTGTGACCAAGGACGAATTGCTGGCGATCAATCGCGAATTGGTGACGCTGAATGACATAACCGACGGCATGATCTATCTGCAGGTCACCCGTGGCGCACCAAATGATCGCGATTTTGCTTTTCCTGACCCTGATGAAACCCCATCGACCATCGTTTTGTTCACTCAGGATAAACCCGGTCTGGCGGATAATCCGGTCGCCCTGAAAGGTATCAAGGTGATCAGCATTGATGATATTCGCTGGGGCCGCCGTGACATCAAGACTGTGCAATTGCTGTACCCATCCATGGGCAAGATGATGGCCAAGGCGGCCGGTGCCGATGATGCCTGGATGGTCGAAGACGGCTTTGTCACGGAAGGCACGTCCAACAACGCCTATATCGTCAAGAACGGCAAGATTATCACCCGCGAACTGTCAACAGACATATTGCACGGAATCACCCGCGCTGCAGTTTTACGGTTCGCCAAAGAGTCGCAGATGGTCGTTGAAGAACGCAATTTTACCATCCAAGAGGCCCAAGAGGCAGACGAAGCATTTATCACCTCGGCCAGCACCTTTGTGATGCCTGTGGTTGAAATTGATGGCGAAAAGATAGGTAAAGGCACGCCGGGTCGCGTCGCCCCGAGACTGCGGGAAATCTATCTTGAAGAAAGCCGCAAAGTCGCAATTTAGAGGTTTCCCGCGAGCCTGAGTGCCAGTCCCGTTAATTACTAGACGGGACCGACTAAATCAGGTGGCTTTCTTTGTGACGTTTTCTTCAAACGCCACTTTGAATGCGGCCTGTTTTTCCGGGCTGGCTTCGGTCTGATAGTTTGCTTTCCATTCAGCCATCGTCATCCCGTAATAAAGCTCACGTGCCTCATCCTTGCCCATCTCGATACCCTTTTCAGCGGCGGCTTCCTGATACCAGCGGCTAAGGCAATTGCGGCAAAATCCGGTTAGATTCATCATGTCGATGTTCTGTACATCGGTGCGGTCCTGCATCAGGTGCTGTTGCAGCCGACGAAAAGCAGCGGCCTGAAGTTCGATTTCGGTTTGATGATCCATGCAATTGCTCCGGTGTTATGGTCAGTAACTTATGTAGGCAACAACTTATGTAGGCAACACAATGCATTCTGTCACCCCCGCCGCGCCTAGGCGCCGGATGTTTCCAACGCCTTTTGAAAGATCGGGGCCAGACGTTCGGCCCAGGCAATTTGCCCCTTGTGATCCGCAATCAAATCGTTGCGCAGTTCGACCAAAGCATTCGGACGATGCTGGGCAATCGCGTGTTTTTCAATGGTATCACCGGTCAATTCCCCGCAATAGGGTTCGTTGTCGCCAATCGTCAAATCCTCTTCGGCGCGCAGAATGTCGATCATTGGTCGGGCCAGTCGCTCGTCCTTGGCATAAAGAACCGTGACCTCCCATGGGCGTGGGGGATGGCCGCGCAATTGCCGGGTAAAACTGTGAATCGAAAGGATGGCCACATGGGGCAACCCCGCCATGCGCTCGACCGCCTGATGATATGGGCGATAACACAGTGCCAAACGGCGCTCTTTTTCGGCGCTGTCTGCATTTCGGTTCGCCGGAATTATGGACCCGTCATATAGCTTCATCAGCAAAGTCGGGTCATCTTCTCCGCGGTTTGGATCAATCACCAACCTTGAAAAATTGGACGCAATCACCGGTGCATCCAGCAAAACACCCAGATGCTGCGCAACTCCGTAAGCTCCGACATCATAGGCGATGTGTCGCTCCATGTCTTCGCGTGACAATCCCAGATCACCATCCGCAATTTGCGGCGGTACGGTATTGCTGGCATGATCGCATAGTATCAGCCAGCGCGACGGTCTGTTTTCACCGTGAATAAAATAGGGAGTATATGACATAGGCCTGTTTTCTCTTTTATAAGCCTTTTAGGATAGTTGCTGCCGATAGGGAATTGGCTCATAAGAGCGCAAGCAATGTTTGCGGTAACACATATAACTTTAGGACAGCAAAAACATGAGACGCCAGCGCAATGTCAAAATCGTGGCCACCCTTGGGCCTGCGTCAGATACCTATGAAATGATCCGCGCCTTGCATGAAGCCGGGGTAGATGTTTTTCGCCTGAATATGAGTCATGGTTCACAGGAAAACATTGGCGACAAACACCGCATTATTCGTCAGGTTGAAAAAGATCTTGATAGTCCAATTGCCATACTGGCCGATTTGCAGGGACCAAAACTGCGCGTCGGTACATTTGCCAACAGTTCGGCCGAATTAGCGATTGGTGCGGCTTTCCGGCTTGACCTTGATCCATCGGACGGGGACGAAACCCGCGTCTGCCTACCCCATTCCGAGATTTTCGCAGCACTAGAGCCGGGGTCAAACCTGTTGGTCAATGACGGCAAAATTCGACTAACAGTTGAAACCTGCGGCGAAGGTTTTGCCAATTGCGTCGTGGCAATCGGCGGCACGATTTCTGACCGCAAAGGTGTCAATGTTCCCGATGTGTTGTTGCCTTTGACCGCTTTGTCGGAAAAAGACCTCGCTGATCTGGAATTCGCCTGTCAATTGGGCGTGGACTGGATCGCGCTGTCGTTCGTGCAAAAACCAGAGGACGTGAACGAAGCAAAGGCTTTGATCAATGGGCGCGCCGCGATCATGTCCAAAATTGAAAAACCGGCGGCGGTTGAACGGTTTGACGATATTCTGGCCGTTTCCGACGGCATCATGGTGGCGCGTGGGGATTTGGGTGTTGAATTGCCAGTGTCCGCCGTGCCTCCAATCCAGAAACGTCTGGTGCGCAAATGCCGGGCTGCTGCAAAACCGGTTATCGTGGCGACCCAAATGCTGGAAAGCATGATTGAAAATCCAATGCCGACTCGGGCCGAAGTGTCCGATGTTGCAACTGCGATTTATGAAGGCACCGATGGCGTGATGCTGTCGGCGGAATCAGCGGCAGGCGACTATCCAATCCAAGCCGTTCAAACAATGAACAGCGTAGCCATCGAGGTTGAATCCGATCCGACCTATGCGCAGATCATCGCCGGATCGCGCAACGTCAAAGGCAGCAGCATTGCCGACGGCATCGTCGCGTCAGCGCGCGAGATTGCCGAGACCACCGAGATCAAAGCCATTTGTTGTTTCACGCAAAGCGGCACAACCGCATTGCTGACCGCGCGTGAACGTCCGGGCGTGCCGATCATTGCGCTGACGCCCCTGCGGGGAACCGCGCGGCGTCTGTCGATGAGTTGGGGTTGCAACTGCGTTATGACCAATGAATTAGGACGGTTCAAGATGGCTGTTATAGATGCCGCAAGAGCCGCCCGCGAAGGCGGATTTGCAACGGAATCCGATCTGATCGTGGTTACTGCCGGCGTACCGTTCAATGTGCCGGGAACCACAAATATCCTGCGCGTGGCCCCCTGTGATGAACGTTTGATTTTCAGCACCGATCCGGGCTAACTTATCCTCGGGAACGAGGGGAAATTTCATGGATCCGGATCTGGCGTTCATTCTGGGGCTTGTCATTGCCTGTTTTGCAATCCCGTCGGTGTTGTCCGCCTTTAGCGACTCGCGGGCTCCGCGTGCATCGGCAATCGTCATTCTGATTGCTGGTGCGCTGATTCTGTACGGTGTGACTACGAATCCTGGCGGATATGCGTTGAAAGACATTCCTGACACGTTTTTTAGTGTGATTAACCGCTTTATGCCGTAAATCCCTCTTGTCAGCGGGCACCAGCTTGCGTAAATGGCGCACTCTGACTGCGCGACCGGCCTAAGTGGCATGCCGAGTCGTGCGTAAACCGACCCAATGACAGGAGACGGAAATGCCCAAGATGAAGACCAAATCAAGCGCCAAAAAGCGCTTTAAGATCACCGGGACCGGCAAGATCCTTGCTGGTCAGGCTGGCAAGCGTCACATGATGATCAAACGCTCTAAGAAATTCATTCGCAACGCACGCGGGACAACAACGCTGTGTGCTGCCGATGCCAAAATCGTCAAGGGCTATATGCCCTACGATCGCTGATAGGAGGCTGATCATATGTCACGTGTAAAAGGTGGTGTGGTCACCCACGCCCGTCATCGCAAAATCGTCAAAGCCGCCAAAGGTTACTATGGCCGTCGCAAAAGCGTCTTTAAAGTCGCGACACAGGCTGTAGACAAAGCCAACCAATACGCCACACGCGACCGCAAACAGCGGAAACGGAATTTCCGGGCGTTGTGGATTCAGCGGATCAACGCCGCCGTTCGCTCGCATGATGAGGCGCTGACATACAGCCGCTTTATCAATGG
>JAHRVZ010000054.1 GCA_019090405.1 Paracoccaceae bacterium | reverse complement strand
GCGCATCCTGATGCGTTGCTGTTTTATCGTATGGGCGACTTTTATGAGATGTTCTTTGACGACGCCGTTGTCGCCTCCGAAGCTCTTGATATCGCATTAACCAAACGCGGCAAACACAATGGTGCCGACATTCCAATGTGCGGCGTTCCATTTCGCGCAGCCGAGGGCTATTTTCTTACGCTGATCCGCAAAGGCTTTCGCGTTGCTGTCTGTGAACAAATGGAAAGCCCCGCTGAAGCCAAAAAAAGAGGCTCTAAATCGGTCGTAAGGCGCGAAGTTGTTCGTCTGGTTACACCCGGAACACTAACCGAAGACACGTTACTAGAGGCGCGCCGGAACAATTTTTTGGCCGCATATGCGCAGGTACGCGACCAAGCCGCCCTCGCATGGGCAGACATATCAACCGGTGCGTTTCACGTTATGCCAATTGTTGACGTTCGGCTGGCACCGGAACTGGCACGGCTTATCCCATCAGAATTGATCGCTGCCGACACGTCCGAGGCGTTGAACGAAACACTGATTGATCTGAGAATATCATTAACCACGTTAGATCGGTCTGCATTCGATAGCACGGCGGCAGAGCGTCGAATCCGTGACCTTTATTCGGTTGATACACTGGACGCCTTTGGCAATTTCAACCGCGCTGAAATATCGGCAATGGGCGCGCTGATTGATTATCTCGACACCACGCAAAAGGGCAAGCTGCCCTTATTGGCCCCGCCAATTCGCGATTCTGCCGACCAAAATGTACAGATTGATTCTGCCACCCGGCGAAACCTTGAATTAACCCGATCCTTGGATGGAGAGCGAACCGGAACGCTGCTTTCTGTGATAGATCGAACCGTTACACCCGGCGGTGCGCGCCTGTTAGAGCAACGCATTTCCAACCCCTCGCGTGTTCTGGAAACCATCCACTCCCGCCTGGCCGCTATCAATTTCTTCGTTGAACAGAGTCGCATTTCTACAGATATTCGTTCTGCCCTCCGCAAAACTCCCGACATTGATCGCGCTTTGTCGCGACTATCGCTGGATCGTGGCGGCCCCCGTGATCTTGTTGCCATTCGAAATGCACTGACGCAGGCCGAGTTGATTGTGGGCTTCTGTAAAAACACCAATTTGCCGGACCTTATCGCCACAGCAACCAGTGATATGGTTGGATTTAGCGAATTGATTACCTTGCTGGATGCTGCATTGGTCGCCGATCCGCCCATTCTAGCCCGCGAAGGTGGTTTTATCGCAACCGGATACGATTCCAGATTGGATGAGGCACGAACCTTGCGCGACGAAGGCCGGACTGTAATTGCCGGACTGCAACGACAATATGCCAGCCATACCGGCGTTTCATCGCTGAAAATCAAACACAATAATGTACTTGGCTATTTCATCGAGACAACCGCCACGCACGCCGAAAAGATGCTATCCGAACCACTTTCGGAATCCTACATTCACCGCCAAACGACTGCCAACCAAGTCCGGTTCACGACAGTTGAGTTGTCTGGGATAGAAACGAAAATTCTGAATGCCGGTAGTCAGGCTCTGGAAATTGAAAAACGGCTCTATGAAAGGCTAAAAGCCGCCGTTTTAACCATAGCGCCCCGCATCACACAGGCTGCGCGAGGTCTCGCAGAAACCGATTTGATGGCGGCGCTTGCCGATTTGGCCCAAGGTGAAAACTGGTGCAAACCCGAAGTCGACAATTCCCGCGCTTTCAACATTGTTGGCGGACGGCATCCGGTTGTTGAACAGGCGCTTCGCAAACAAACGGGTGATAGCTTCATCGCCAATGACTGTAATCTAAGTGCCAAAGAGAACGCCGCAATCTGGCTGTTAACCGGTCCAAATATGGCCGGTAAATCCACATTTTTACGCCAAAACGCTCTGATTGCCCTGCTTGCCCAAATGGGCAGTTATGTCCCCGCAGAATCTGCCCATATCGGCCTTGTCAGCCAATTGTTCAGTCGCGTGGGCGCGTCCGACGATCTGGCGCGCGGACGTTCCACATTCATGGTTGAAATGGTCGAAACGGCTGCAATTTTGAATCAGGCAGACGACCGCGCGCTGGTCATTTTGGACGAAATTGGCCGGGGCACTGCCACTTATGATGGCCTTTCTATTGCCTGGGCCACATTGGAACATTTGCACGCCAGTAATCGTTCGCGCGCTCTTTTTGCCACCCATTACCATGAACTTACCGCCCTTGCCGGAAATCTTGACGGTGTAGAAAATGCTACCGTCGCAGTCAAAGAATGGGACGGCGAGGTTATTTTCTTGCACGAAGTTCGCAAAGGCGCCGCTGATCGGTCATATGGTGTTCAGGTTGCCAAACTTGCCGGATTACCTGCCTCGGTCGTAGACCGTGCCCGTGTGGTTCTGGAAATGTTGGAAAAAGGTGAACGTGAAGGCAACACCGCGCAAAAATCGCTAATCGACGATCTGCCCCTATTTGCAATTCAGCCTACACCACCACCGCCCAAAGCATCGCCAATCCGGGACATGTTCGAAAACATCCACCCGGATGAACTTACCCCTCGCGAGGCTCTTGATCTGCTTTACAAACTAAAAGAGGCCGCCAAATCCTGACCGCCTCTTTACATTCTTCTCGTCCAAAATACTCCCGCCGGAGGCTCCTGTCCTTGCGTATTATCCGCCGGAAGTAGATGACACGCCGACCTGTGCAGGCCGCAACAACCGATCGTGCAGGAAAAATCCTTCGGCCGCAACCTGTATGATTTCGCCGGCAACTGTTCCTGGTACTGGCGCCTCAAACATTGCCTGATGCACCTGCGGATCGAACTTGTCGCCGATCTGCGGCGCAATTACTTCGATTCCGTGCTTCTGAAACACACTTAGCAATTCGCGCATCGTTAGCTCAATTCCCTCAAACAACGCGGCAGACGCCTCTCGCTGTTCGGGTGTTGCAGCCTCGATCGCTCGCTTCATATTGTCATAAACCGACAGTATATCACGCGCCATTTTTGAGCCGCCGTATTGCTCGGCCTCACGACGATCTTTTTCGGATCGTTTGCGCGAATTTTCTGCATCCGCCAAAGCCCGCATAAACCGGTCTCTGAACTGATCGCGCTCGGCTTTGACTTCGTCCAGCTCCAGTGCTTCGTCATCAATTTCCAGCAAGTCGTCCGCCAACTCTTCGGCCATAGCGGAATCGATATCATCCAGAAAATCGTCATTCTTTGGGTCTGCCATCTTATACCTCTAATTTCGTTCGGTGATCAGCCGTCCCACCAGCTGCGCCGTATAGTCCACGATTGGCACGATCCGCCCATAATTCAAACGAGTGGGTCCAATGACCCCGACCGCGCCAATAATTTTGCGATCAGCGTTCATATAAGGAGAAACCACCAAAGAGGAACCCGAAAGTGAAAAAAGTTTGTTTTCAGAGCCAATAAAAATGCGCACACCTTCGCCATCTTCGGTCAGTT
>JAHRVZ010000450.1 GCA_019090405.1 Paracoccaceae bacterium | reverse complement strand
TGCGCTGGTTAATATTGCGCTGGTTAATATTGCGCGGGGCAATTTGGGCGTGATGCCGGGCTGATTAGTCAAGCTCGACCAGCAGGTCCTTGGCATCAATCTGGGATCCCGGTTGCACATGCACCGCCATAACGGACGCGTCGCGTTCAGCGTGGATGCCGGTTTCCATCTTCATTGCCTCAATCGTCAAAAGCAAATCACCCTCTTTGACTTTGGCCCCCGCCTGAACCGCGACGGTGGCCACAACGCCGGGCATCGGAGCACCGACGTGGTTTGCGTTGCCCTCTTCGGCTTTGGTGCGCTGCACGGTCGTGGATTTGACCAAGCGGTTCGCCACACGGATCACCCTTGGTTGGCCGTTGAGTTCAAAGAATACTTTGACTTCGCCATCTTCGCCGGTTTCTCCGACAGTCTGCAGCCTGATTTCCAGCGTTTTACCGGGGTCGATTTCGGCGCTGATCTCTTCGCCCGGCTTCATTCCGTAGAAAAACGTGTGGGTAGGCAATGTACGCACTGGCCCATAGGTTCGGTGGCGCCCCTTGTAATCCAGAAACACCTTTGGGTACATCAGATAGCCATTCAGATCTTCGTCATCAATTACACTTCCTTCAAGCTGTTCGCTGAGGTTGCGGCGCGCGGCTTGCAGATCGACGGGAGGCATGTCTTTGCCCGGACGGTCAGTGTTGGGTTTTTCACCCTTAAGCACCTTGGCTATGATTTCAGCGGGGAAACCACCCGGCGGCTGGCCCAGATCGCCACGCATCATGTTGATAACGCTGTCGGGAAAGGCGACATCGTGATCCGGGTCTTCGACCTGTTCACGGCTCAATCCCTGAGACACCATCATCAGCGCCATATCCCCAACCACCTTTGAGCTGGGCGTGACCTTGATGATATCACCGAAAATCTGGTTCACATCGGCATAGGCCTGTGCGACCTCGTGCCAGCGCTCTTCAAGCCCAAGCGAGCGCGCCTGACCTTTCAGGTTTGTGAACTGGCCGCCGGGCATTTCGTGCAGATATACCTCAGAGGATGGTGCCTGAAGGCCGGATTCAAAGGCCGTGTATTGGCCCCGCACCGACTCCCAATAGGCCGAGATTTCACGGATTGCGCCAATGTCCAGACCAGTGTTCCGGTCAGAATGGCGCAGCGCCTCGACCACGGCGCCCAAAGTTGCCTGCGAAGTGTTGCCGCTTAGGGCGTCCATGGCGCAATCAACCGCGTCAACGCCTGCTTCGGAGGCCGCCAGAATGGTGGCGCTGGCAACGCCAGCGGTGTCGTGGGTGTGGAAATGGATCGGCAGGCCGACCTCTTCTTTTAGGGTTTTGATCAGGCGATGCGCGGCTGTGGGTTTCAGCAAACCGGCCATGTCTTTCAGACCAAGAATGTGAGAACCCGCGTCGCGCAGTTCTTTGCCCATCGCCACATAATATTTCAGATCATATTTGGCGCGATCCGGGTCCAGAATGTCACCGGTATAGCAGATAGACCCTTCGCAAAGCTTGTTATTCTCAAGAACCGCATCAATCGACACGCGCATGTTTTCGACCCAGTTCAGGCTGTCAAACACCCGGAACAGATCAATGCCACTGACCGCAGACTGTCGAATGAATTCACGGACAACATTGTCAGCATATTTGGTATAACCAACCCCGTTTGAACCCCGTACCAACATTTGGGTCATCACGTTAGGCATACGTTCGCGCAGGTCACGCAGCCGCTGCCAAGGGCATTCCTGCAAGAACCGATAGGCCACATCAAAGGTTGCCCCGCCCCAGCATTCGATGCTGAACAGTTGTCCCAGATTGGCCGCATAGGCCGGGGCCACCGCGATCATATCGGCCGACCGCATGCGTGTTGCCAAAAGCGACTGGTGCGCGTCGCGCATGGTGGTGTCGGTGATCAGCAACTGGCGTTGCGACGTCATCCAGTCCGCGACCGCCTGCGGTCCTTTTTGTTCCAGCAGATTGCGGGTTCCCATCATTGGTTCGCCGCGCAATTCAGGGGCTTTGGCCGGTTTCAGATCATCTGAGGGGCGCGGGCGGTCTTTGGTTTCGGGGTGCCCGTTAACGGTAATGTCGGCAATATAGGTCAGCACTTTGGTGCCGCGATCACGGCGACGCGCGAATTGAAAAAGCTCGGGCGTTTCGTCGATGAAACGGGTGGTATAGGTGTTATCAAGGAATGTCGGATGCTTGAGCAGGTTTTCAACAAATGCAATATTGGTCGACACACCGCGAATGCGAAATTCACGCAACGCCCGGTCCATGCGCGCAATGGCCATTTCAGGGGTCGGTGCCTTGGCGGTGATCTTGGTCAACAGCGAATCGTAATAACGGGTGATGACACCGCCCGCATAGGCGGTGCCGCCGTCCAGCCGAATACCCATGCCAGTGGCCGACCGATAGGCGGTGATGCGGCCATAGTCCGGGATGAAATTGTTCTGCGGGTCTTCGGTGGTGATCCGGGTTTGTAGGGCATGACCTGTCAACGCCACGTCTTTTTGCGACGCTTTGCCAGTCGCCTCTGCAATCGGCTTGCCCTCGGCAATCAGGATCTGGGCGCGGACAATATCAATGCCAGTGACCTCTTCGGTCACGGTATGTTCAACCTGCACGCGGGGGTTCACTTCGATGAAGTAGAATTTGCCATCGGTCATATCCATCAGGAATTCAACCGTACCGGCGCATTCATAGTTCACATGGGCGCAAATCTT
>JAHRVZ010000053.1 GCA_019090405.1 Paracoccaceae bacterium | reverse complement strand
TATCAACGATCCCGTCACGACGTCGATTTCGGGCCTGATACAGTTGGAAAGCGGGCAAAATATCAGCCTGACGTTCCGGCCGGCCGGAACGCCGGGAAGTTTTTCTGCCTCGGTCACGCTGCCCGCGCTGGATGAGGTGGCGGAAGGTGTCTTTGTTCTCAGGGAAAGCGGAGCGCTGCCGCAGGTGATCCCCATCAGTCTTGCCGTTTCACCGAAAAGTTCAGCAAAGGCGGGCGGGGCTGAGATTTTCGATTTCGGCGTGCAACAAGAGGTTCTGAACACGATTTCGCATGCGACCGGGGGTATCGACCTTTCCCTGCAGGTTCCGGACGTTGGGCGGATTGCATCCGAAGTCCGATACAGTTATTTATACCCTTGGCTGATCCTGCTTGCCGTTACTTTTCTGGCGATTGCATTGTGGGCTGAGGGAAGAAGAACAAATTAAAATCCGAATGATGGCAGCTGATGTGAGCGGACAGATCGATTTTTCCTTTGACGCCGGCGTGGCGGAGGGTGCCATTGGCGAGTTGCAAATGCTCGGGCGCTCGGCGGTGGCAAACCTGCTCGACGGTTCGGATGGTCAGGCGAACGTGTCCTGGCCCGGTCTTTGTGGTTGGCTCTGGAAAGATACCCGGCCCTCGGCGGTGCGGTCGACGGGGGTAAAGGCGGTGGTGAAGAAATTTCCTTTCAATACCCTTGAGCCGAATACACGGCTTGGAGAATTTCTGTTGGCGCAGGCGGCAGCGCCGCGCCGGATCGACTTGGCGGTTGATCAGATATGGGCGATCTGGCGGCTTCGGGTGCTGCGACAAAGGGCACGGACGGCACCGTTCGGCAGCGATGCCTTTGGCGCTGCACTGGTCAGAACCGCCTTTGGTGACACCGGATTTCAGCGGGATGTCCTGCGCATAATGCACGGCCACCTGAAGGCACGGGTGTTTCTGCACCCGGACGGGGTACCGACATCTGTGTTGCCCCCGACGACCGTGTTCTCGCTGGCGCTGGCAAAAGGACTGCCAGAAGGGCTGCCGCCCCAGGTCAGAGAATCCCTGCGCGATATTGCGCAACACATGGCAAGTGAACCCGGATGGGCCGGATTCTGGGATATGTGGCTGCTGCGGTTGGCGGGTGATCACCCCGATTTCACCTTGTCGGAAGAGCTGCGCCCGCTGGCCGGTTTTGCAGGCGATCTTTTCGGTGAAAAGCACGCGCTTGACGCGGAGTCGCCAGATGCGCCGGACCCGGAACAGATGCAGGACGATTGGCGCGACAAAACGCCGGGCTATGCACAACAGCTTTTGAATGGGCACTATTAATATGGTGAGACCTCAGCATAATTTGAGGATTCCCAAGGGTGGTAATATTTGGTAGTTTTGACCATGCAAAAGCCTTTTATCACCCAGCCCGAACTTTTCGTTTCCACCAGCGAACTTGATCATCCAGCCCTTCATGCGCTTGACGACACTGAGGCGGTTTTGGACTGGACTAAAATAGAGCCAACCTTGTCTTCGATTTATGCCTCTAAAACGGGCCGTCCAAGCTATCCGCTTTTGATCTTGTTTCGAGGTTTGCTGCTGGGAGTGTGGTATCGGTTGTCGGATGTTGAATTGTCGCAATGCCTTTATCGTGATTTGCTGTTCCGTAAATTTTGCCACCTTGAACTGGGCGGCGGTGTCCCTGAGGCATCAACATTGGGTCGGTTCCGCAATCACCTAGTTGAGCACGATCTGTGGGAACAGTTATTGGGAGAGATCAACCGTCAGCTTGAAGCCAAGAACATTATTCTGACGGAAGGTCGCATCAACATCATTGATGCAACGCCGATTGAGGCCGCGCAATCCGGGTCGGGCAAGGACAAAGACGGTCAGCCGAAGCGCGACAAACAAGCAGGCTGGCATGTCAAAAAAGACAGTCGTGGCAATCTAAAATCCACTTATGGATACTCGGTTCACACGGGCGTCGACGAGGACGGTTTTATCCAACGCCAAACAGTCACTGCAGGGAATGTGCATGACAGTGTTGAGCGCGATACGCTTTTGCTGGGCGATGAAACCGCCCTTTACGCGGATGCCGCTTACAGTTCGAAAGAGACCCGCGACAAACTGGAACGCTTTGGTATTGCAGATAAAGTGCAGCGCAAAGGCTACCGCAACAAACCTCTGTCGCGCGACGACAGCAACCGCAATGACGAGATCGCCGTTATCCGTGCGGGTGGTGAACGCTCCTTTGCCACTTACAAAAGTCGTTATGGCTTAGCCCGAACACGGTTTATGGGGCTTGCCAAGAATATGACCGCCTACGGTATTGCAGCCATCGCCCATAACGTTCGCAAAGGGGCCAAGTTCCTGACCCTCTACGGATTGCCAGACTCGACTTGTGCTGGATAAGTGTGACCAAAATCCAGAAATGGTCGTGAAACCACGCCAAATTGACCATATCCAGCCCCTAAAACTGCCAATACCCGATTTTACTGGAAAGCCATCTCAAACTCGGTGATGTTAAACAGGAAAGTCGGCCGTATACTGAGGTCTCATGGTGAAGGAAGGATAAACGGAATTGTTCAACAAAGAAGCTTTGCAGACACTCTATGGCAACCACCATGAGACTCTGGAAAAAATGGTCGCGTTGGAAACCGAGCTGAAGGGCCGTTTTTATGGCATGGACGCGACGGTGGAATGCATGATGTTGGCCGCGCTGACCGGTGAGCCAATGGTGATGATTGGCCCGCCCGGAACAGCAAAATCGCGGCTGATCCGCAGCTTTTGCAATCTGATGGGTCTGATTGATGATGACGCCCTGACGACATCCGGGGCAGGTGGCACCGACGCAATACAGAGCGAGCGGTACTTCGAGTATCTTCTGACCCAGTTCACCGAGCCGTCCGAACTGTTCGGATATTACGATCTGGCCCGGCTTTTTGCTGCTGAGAACCGGGAATTTATCCGCGACAGCACCGGGATGATGCAAAAGGCCGAGGTGGTGTTTCTTGACGAGGTGTTCAATGCCTCCAGCGCCATTCTGAATGCGCTTTTGACCTTCATGAACGAACGCAAGTTTCATGACCGAGGCGAGGTTCAGCGGGTACCGATGAAGCTGTTGTTCGCGGCATCGAACCATCCGCCGTTGGAGGACGGGCTGGGGGCGGTTTATGACCGGTTTCTGCTGCGCAGCCGGGTACTTAACGTCGCGCCGGATGCCGAGCGGCTGGCCGAACTGGTTTCAGTGGCGTGGCGCGAAACCCATGCCACGCCGGGTGCCGTTGGCCACGACTATTCCGACCTGCTGGAGCGGTTGGATCAGTATCGCGGCTCGATTGATAACATGACAAAGGCGGGCGAACTGACGGTGCAGGAAACCGATCCGCTGTTCTGGAAACTTGCCGATCTGGTGACAGAACTGCGGCGCAAGGACCTTTCGGAAATGTCGAACCGCCGTCTGGTCAAGTTTACCGGGGTAATCATGGCCAATGCCCTGTTGCGGACGGCGCGTGCGGGCAGGCCAAAGCCAACAATCGAGCCCGCCGATCTGGAGGTGATCCTGAACTTTGGTCTGGATTCTGAAGACGAAAGCACGGTTCGGAAACTGACCGAACATCTTTTGCAATCGTGATGTCAGGGATTGAACTGCGGATAAGCGCAGATTGCACCATCGGGAACAAGGATGCTGCATCCGGGCGGGTGAATGCGCTGATCCGGGCGTTTGCCGAACGGCATGTGCCGCTGACCGTGCGTCTGGCGCAGGATATGGCCCGGTTTGAGGGCGTGCAGGTTCCGGTCGAGGATCCCGGATGGGGCAGGGGGTTCGCCCGCGCCGGAGAGGTGATCGGGATGTCACGGGTTATCGGTGCCTCCGCGTTCTGGGCCGGGGCGGTTGCAGTTTTCAGACTGTCGGTCGCAGAGCCTGTTCTGCGCCGGGCGGTGGCGGAATGTGGCGCGGCAACCTTGTGCGGGGCGGCCGGGCTGGCCGCTGACGGGCCGGTGAGTGAGACGCAGGACTGGACCCGGCGCTTTGAAACGCATGTCGACCGGCTGCTTGGCGAAACCGATGCGATGGGCAGGGGGTTCTGGATCGAGGCGGCGGTTTGCCTGCACGGCGCGGCAATGCGCTCGGCGGAACGTCGCGCGGGGCTCGTCGGGCGTCATTTCGGTCGCCGCCCGCTGCCGCCGGAGCCTGACCCGCTGCTGTGCCGTCTGATGTTCGAAGCCGAACCGGCCTTTCCCGAAGATTTCAGGATCAAGCGCAGAAAACAGCGCTCGCACGCGGTGTCGGTTCGCAAGCGCTCGGGATACCGGCCAAAGGAAGGCGGCGTGTCGGGTATCCGCGCCTCGACCCAGCTCGAGGATCTGCCCGATGCGATGTTCTCGGAACTGATGCTGCCACCCGAATTGATGATCAACAAGCTGCTGCACGAGGGCATTCTGGTGCGTCACCGGCCACCGTTCCGCCAGCCCAAGCGCGATCTGCTGTCACTCTGCCTTTGTGACCAGCGCGTGTTGGGCCAGGGCACCGGTCTGGTCAAGGCGGCCTGGGCGGATGCTGCGTTGCGATTGCAGATGATCCTTGCCCAGATGGGCCTGCAACGCAGCGATCTGATCTGGTCCGAGCGGACTAGTCTGGGCGTGGCGGCGGATGTTCTGCGGGTCGAAGCGGTGGACCTTGTACGCGGGCTGGATCCGATGCTTTTGCAGGGCGAGTCGCGGACCGACCGGCTGGCTCGGTCTGGCCTGTTGCCCGGTTTTGTCGATACACTGGCTGCGACCGAACCGGCAGGCGGCCTTAGTGAGTCAGAGGAAAGCGAGACGTTGGCGGCACTTGTCCGGGGCGGGCTGGATCGGTTGCACACCCGGTTCAGGGTCGGCACCGGTCATCTGGGAAAGGCCAAGGACGTTCGCCATAGGCCCGGTGATTATTTCCGCCGGGTAGCGTTTGTGGTGCTGCCGGACAGTCACCCGGATGCCGGGCGTATTCGGACAGACTGGCCCTCGGTACGCACGGGGTTGCGCGCCGACCTGAAGAAAACCATCGAAGAGGATGCGGTGATCGCGGTGCTTGTGGTGCCGTCAAGGATCGTCGCAGGCGCGCGGTTCGTGGCTGGTGGCGATACCGTGCCGGTCGAGTCGCACGAGATTCTCGTGCCTAATGATCTGCCCGAGGACGAGGCCCTGAATGCAGTGTTGGGCGGATTGTCGGCCCTGTTTATCCAAGCCACGATGGAGGCGGTGGATGCCCGATAATCACGATGCGCCCATGCGCCAGGGCTTCCGGTACCCGCATCTGCGAGCGAACGAACTGTTGCATTTTTTCGCCGGTCTGGCACCACATTTGTCGCGGGCCAAGGCGGTCGATCTGCGGTTCGTGGTTGCTTCGGATCTGGGCATGGTGCCGTTCCTGCCGCACTGGAACGCGCCGCCGGTCCAGGGTCAGGGTGATGTGATCGCGATGCGCGACATACTTGCCGACGTTTATCAGGCGGCGCTGTCGCAGAGCCATGATCTGTCCCGGCGCGGGGCACAATCGGCAAATGTGGAAGGGATGATCGACGGTGTGGCTGCATCGGTGATTGCATTGTTCAGCGCCACGGTTCCGGCTGGCATGGACCCGGGTGGGCCGGCCGCATCGGGGAAAAAAATATGCGCCCTGGTCGGTGATGCAACGGACCTGTCGGAGCGGGTGTCACAGGTGGTCCGGCGAAGCCGTCATAGCGCAGTTTCCGTCCTGTCTGACAAGCAGGGCGACACCGATCTGGTGGTGATCCGGCTTTCCGACGATCCGGATGAGGGGGCCACGCTGGACGGCCTTCGCGCGCTGGCGGGGGACAGCGTGCCGATCTGTGCCGGGATCGAAACCTCGGGTGGGACGATCTGGCTGCCGGACCGGCGGACATTGCCGCGCGACCAGCGCAGTGCGGCGGGAGCGATTTTGGCCGGGCTGGTCGATGCCGAGCACTTGCCTGGCGACCACGATCTTCTGGTGCTGGGGGATGTCCCTGACGAACTGGTCTTTGCCGCGATCCCGCGCCAGGTTCCCGCGCTGAACATCGACGACCTTGCGTCCGATCCGACCGACAGAATCCGGCCCCGGGTCAGGGAACTGACCCTGATGGCGAACGAGGATGCCCAGGCTGCACTTCAGGCCAGGATCGTCGATGCGCAGTTTCCGGTCGGGTATCGCGTCTCGCTGCGGGCGATCTCTGAAACCACGGGCATTGAGGCAGATATTGAAACCCTGCGCGAAGAGATAGAGGAGCGTCAGGCCGAGATCGAGCTGATCCGGGCACTGGCGGCACCGCAGATGGGGCTACTGCGCTTTTCTGACGCTCAATTACCGGCGCTTGTTGACGGGTTGCGCGCGATGCCGCCGGCGATGGTTCAGAACGGTGGGCTGACCTATGCGGCAGGACATGCGGCGGGACGGGCGGAACCGGTGCATTTCATCCTCTACGATCCGGCTCGGGTTGCCATCGAGGGCCGGTTGCCGGAACATTTCTGGCGCGGTCGCACCGAGGACCGCCCGATCCGCTATTGGCTTGATCCGCACGCGGCGGTTATGCTGCAGACTGGGGCCGATCCGATGATATTCACTCCGGTGCGTCACCGGCTGCTGCCTGCGATCAACAGTTTTGGCGGCTATCTGAAAGAAACGCTGGGGGTGATCCTGAGCGGCCTGTTCGCCGATGCCTCTGCGGTGCTGGGCAAGCCAGATACGCAACCGATCTATGTATTTTCGCCGCCGCAGGTTGAGGGATCGGAAATGGAGGTGGAGTTGCTTGACCGCGCCGGTTTCCAGCCGCTGCATCTGAGCATTCGGTGGATCAACGATTACATGATGGTACGCTCGCCACGGATCGCGGAGCGCGCGGTTCTGGAACGACTGGCCGACGATCTGTACGAGGGGCAGGCGGCGGCAGAGTTGCGGGCCGGGGTTGACGAAACCGTGGCCGATCTGGCGCAGTCCTGGGCGCAGGGGCGTACCCTGGTATCGCAACAGATCGGCGAGGTGCTGGGGCATGTGACGCAAGAAATCCGGCAAAGCGCCGAGAGGATGCGGCTGGGCCATGCCTATCTTGACGAAGTACGCAAACATGTCGGCGAACTGGACGGTATGATCGCGCTGGCGCGCAAAGAGATGGCAAAGGCCGACAGCGCTGGTGCCGACCTGCACGCTTTTTCGGCCAACCTGCTGGATGCACGGTTTTCGATGGTGGCCGATCTTCTGGCTGAAATGTCGGTCGGCGAAGCGGCAATCGATGAAGCCGAGCGCCGCCTGCAAGAAGCGAGCGACAAGGTAGAGGCGCTGCTGGATCAGTGGGGATATTCATGACCGATCAGGCGGGCGAGAAAACCGGACTGGCGGATTTTGACGAGGCATTGTCCGAAGCCCGGTCGGAAATGTCCGCTACCTTGCCGGACGCCGCGGCGCTTGCCGGGATGTCCGCCGCCCCGGTTTCGGCCATCGCCGAACTGGATCGGCAACTGAGCGAACGCTTTACTTATCCGTTGTTAGTAGGTCAGGCCAACGCGATCTTTACGTTAGGCAAGAAACGGCTGGGGGTTATGGAAAGATCGCTGAAAAGGCAGCGCCGGTGGTTGGCGGTGCGGTTTTGGTGGCGGCGCAATTTTTGGCTTTTGGCAATGATCCTGCTGGGGATTGCGGTATTGGCCGCATTGGGTGCCGCCTATTATTACCGGGCAGAAATCCAGCAATGGATATCGTCGATGTTGCCGACCCGGCCCACGCCGCCGGCGGGCGCGTCCGGAGGGACGACCCAACCATGACCGAGCAGTTGCAATCAGGCGGGGCCGTGCCCGGTGAAAACGGGCGCTCCACGCTGTTGCGGGCCGGGCGGGCCTCGCTGTCGCGTCCGCGCCGGTTCTGGCGGCGGCGGTTGATCCTGTCCGTTGTCGGCGGTGTGCTGGTGTTGTTGATCGTGGGAGTGGCAAGTGAGTTTTTTGCCACGGACGGGCCTGCCGCACTGCTTTACTGGTTGCACGATAATGTCTGGCTGCCTTTGAACGGGCGGTTCTGGACGTCTGCATTCCCGCTCGGGTTGATCTGGCTGCTACCGGTCGGCATGATATTTGCTCTGGTGATGGTTGAATACAGCGGTTTGGCCGCCCCTGTCCGCTTTCTCCAGGTGCACACCCTTATGTGGCTACTGCGCGGGCGCGGGTTTGTGCCGGTGCTGTTGTGGCACCGGCTGCTGGGTCTGGTCGGTCTGCGCGCCGCGTTGGTCGAGGCGATCCTGCGCGATGAACAGAACCGGTTGCGTCGGGATGTGGTCCAGAGTCTCGGGCGCAACGAGCCGCCGGGAAACGCATTCGCTCAGCTTGTTGAAATTCAGCGCAAGCTGATGGATTTCGGACTGCATAACGAGGCAGATGTGGCTGCAATTCTGGAAACCCTGGCAATCGCGAGGTTTTCGCGCGACGCCGATCTTGCGGCGCTGCGCGCGCTTGGGAAATACGCGGACCAGGAATGCCCGCGGATTTATCAGGATTGGCGCGTGCTGCGCGACGCTATCCGCACCCCCCCCGATGTAACTGAATGCATGCGCCATGCGGCAGCGCTTGGCGGAACAGATGAGCCGGCGTTGAGTCTGGCGGGCCGGACAATTGCGATTGCGCTTGGTGCGGTATCGGACCGGCATAAGGAACGGCTGGCCTGGTTCGATGAATGGGCGCGACTAAGGGCTGGGGATGACGCAGGGCTGGCGGGAAAGCTGGGCCTGGCCGAAAGCCTTTGCGCGTTTGAATTTTGGGCTGCACAAACAGAGTCGGCAGCGGCAGAGCAACGCCCTGACGAGATATTCTCTGTCGCTTTCAAAGGGCTGGCACTTGTTCGCCCGCGCGGAGAGGTGTTCGCGCAAGATGGAAATCTTGGCGGATCGGAGGCACCCCGATGAGGGGCGGGTCGGCGTGGCAGATGTTGCGCGAAAAAGGTGCCGAGATTCGCCACAGGAGCCGGGGCAGGCGGCTGGGGCGGGTGCCCCCCCGGGGGCGGCTGGATCCGGGGTTGGCGATGATTGTTCTGGCGGGTGTGGTGGTTTTCGTGCTCACCGGCGGATTGATGGCGCTGATCGAGAATGCCAACGGGTATTTCGACCCACCGCTTGTTCGGCGGGTTGAGGACAGGCGCATATTGGCGGACTACCGCGACGGACGATCGCCGTTCGTCGATGCCATCATGCAGGGGCGGCACGCGGTGTTGGGGCGGCGGGACGGGTCGCTGGACTGGTATGACGGCGAACAGGAGCTGTTTAGCGAGGATTCGATTCCACGAACGCCAGCGCTGTCGTCCGATCTGGTGGCACTGGCAAGCGGGTGCGATGGAGCGGGCGATGAACCCTGCCGCCGCAGCGATCCGCTTTTTGCGGTGACCGAGGCTGGTGGACTGGCGATGCGCAAAAACGGCCTCTGGCGGGTTCTGGCCAGTGATAGCGCCTGGATTGGCCTGGACGGCACCCCGGTCGCGCAAGAGGATGTCGGTGTCTGGGTCGTGTCTGGCGACGGTCGCTGGTTGCTGGCATCCGCCGGGGAACAGGGGCTTGGGTTGTTCGATCAGCTAAGCGGTACCTGGGCCAGGGTGTCTCAAAATGGTCGTGTCACCGCACCAGATCGCATCGTCTGGGCGCGCGGGTCGTTCTGGCTGGGTGGCGAAGGCGGGCTTGAAACACTGTCGCCGGAAGCGGCGGGCCGGCGCGGCGAGGTCGACGGTGTCGACGGCGCGATCCTCGATCTTGATGTGACGCCGGCGGGCGATGTCCTTGCCTTGCAGTCAGCCGATTGTGGCGGTGCGACGTGCCTTTCGATCCTGAAGGCAACTGGGCGTGGCGGAATGGCAAGGATGGTCGGCGAGGACAGCATTACCCCGGGTCTGTCACAGCTTTCAGTCCGCCATGCCGCCCTGCAATCCGGTCAGATCGTGGTGTTGGGAGAGGCCGGTGTGCATGCCTATGATCCGGTGCAACGGGCGTGGCGCGTGATCGAGGCCGCGCCGGTGGACGCGCTGCACGCCAGTGCCGGGGGCCAGGTGATTTACTTTGCCGCCGGGGTCCGGTTTGCCCGGCTGACCTCGGCTCGGGTTGATCTTGAACGCAGCGTGCCCGAGCGGATCGTGCAGATCGTTCCCACCCCCGGTGGCGAGGTGCTGGTGCTGGACCAGACCGGTGCGGTTTACGACATGTCCGGTACAAACGCGCTCCAACTGGTGCACCCTGACGATGGCGCGCCCGAGGGCACCCGGTTCGGGGCTGGGACGTTCTGGCGCGATACGCTGATCCTGGTGGGATCCGAGGGTGTCCTGCTGCACGATCCGGTGCGCCGTCGCTATGGTTTCACCACCGACGCTCTGCCGCCCGACCTGGACATCCGCCATATACGGCTGTTGCCCGGCAGTTCCGTTCTGTGGCTGGTCGATCTGGCGGCTGGCGGCGTTTTCATGGGCGAGCTGAGCGGCGACTGGCCGGACCGGCGAGTGGATTTTTTCAGACGTGCCGATCTGGGTCGGGAAATTGTTGACGTGCAGGCCGATGGCGACCGGCTGATCCTAGTGGGGCTTGACCATACTCCCCATGTTTTGACCGCGACCGGGGAAACCCCGCCGGAGCGGCTGCGCGGGGTACCGCCGCCGACCGGGTTTCGCCCGGTTGGCGCAGTGGCGGCTGGCCGCGACCTGATTCTGTCCGATGGTGCTAAATTTACCGTCTACAATCTGTCCGACAGGGGATGGAGCCGGGCCTTTGACGGTCCCGAAGAAGGCATTTTGGATATGGGCATCGCGGGCGGCGACACCCTGCTTGCCCTGTCGCCCAAGGGTACGTTGTTCGCGGCAACGGACAAAGGCTGGGAGCCGGTGGTCGGAGGACCGGTCGGGGCCTCGCTTGGCCTTGATGATGTGAGCGATGCCATATCCAACGACGAAGCGATCTTTCTGGGTGGCGAGGGCCGGATCGTGGCCTATCGTCCGGGCGACCGTCGCTTTCAGCCGGCAATTGCGGGTGGCAGCGGTCCGGTCCGTTTCCTGGCACCGGGCATCACCGCGCCGCTGTGGTATTCCGGCGGCAAGATATTTTCCGGGGGAAACCTGGTTTCGCGAAAGGGCGAACGGGTTCTGGCAGCCGGGCATACCGGGCAGGAACTGATTTATATGGCAGAGACCGGCGGGCGTCGTTACGCTGCCCTTGGCCACAGCAAGCGATGCCTGTTCAACGGTGCTGACGCCCCGAAAGGAGCGTTGATCGACGCGCGGGCGTTACCCGATGGCCGGATTATTGCCCTGACCCGCGACGGGGCCGGTATCTATGAGCCGGAGAACCGGCGATGGGTGCATCTGATCGCAGACGGGTTGTCACCGGACGGGCATATCGAACTGCTCGGGGCGCATCTGGTGGTCATTGACGGCGGAAGTTTCCGAACCATTCCTGTCGCGGATCTGCCTTCTCCGGAGAGCTGCGACGCCGGACCGCAGACGGTGATGTGGAAAACCGAGATTGCTGCCGAACAGGTGACGCTGGATCAGGCGAATGGCGCGGTCTATCTGTTGCAGCGTGATGGCCGGATCAACCGTTGGCAAGGCGGCATGCTGGGCCGCATCCTGCCGGCGGTTTCCACAGCACCCGACCCTGCCGCGCTGCGGCGAGTATACAGCGGTCCAAGCGGCCTGGTCTTTGCTGCCACGAATGCGGTCTGGCGTTACGACACCGCGCGCCGGGTCTGGTCGCGCAGCGAATTCATCGGTGCGCCCAAAGAGGTTTCCGAGGTTGATCTTGCCATCGGGGCCGACGATCGGACGCTGGTCACCCTTTGGGACGGGGACGGGGCCGCGTGGGGCGGGACGGAACGTGACGGCAAGGTTGGCTTCAAACGGCTGCGTCTGCCAGACCTGCCGCGAATATTGCTTGCACCGGGGGATATCACTGACATCGCCGAGGGCAGGGATTTCGTCGCGGTCCTCGGGCGCGATACTCTGGAGCTTTTTACCCGCAACGGGTTCGCCAGAAAGGCGGTCATTCGTCTGGGGCCTGCACAGGTGGGCTGGTCTCTTGCCAGTGCGATCGGTGCGGCAGAGCTGGTATTGGTTGACGGGGCCCCTGACGCGCCTGAGCGTCTGTTCGTTCTCGATGCCAAAGCGGTGGAAACGGGCGACAGAACGCTGGCCCGGATCGCGTTCGAATACCGCCCCGGAACTGACAGCGCCTGGCGTCTTGGCGCTGACACCCTGTGGCGTATCGATGCCGATCAGGCTCTGTGGTCCTGCCCGGTTGAACCGGGCGGCAGCTCTCCGGGGGTGTGCGAAAAGGTCCGCGCAGCACCTGTTCAGATCCCGGCATCGGTTATCCGGTCTGCGATCAGTGATGGTGAAAGCGGTTCCTTCCTTCTGCTGCGCGACCGGGTGGTTCACGTTAACCGGCAGAGGCGACCGCAGGGAAATGTCCCCAGGCTGAACATCAGCGGAAAAAGCCGGCTTTTCAGCTTTGCCGGGGCGCAGCTCTTCTGGGAGGCTGTCTCTTATACACATCTGACGCTGCCGACGACTAGTCGAGTGTAGATCTCGGGGGTCGCCGTAT
>JAHRVZ010000449.1 GCA_019090405.1 Paracoccaceae bacterium | reverse complement strand
CAACTGCTCCTACCCCGCCACCTCCACCGGTTGAACATGTCTGGCACCTGGCCGAAAACGGGACCACAAAAGGCCCGTTTTCCAAAGCCGCACTAGGCCGTATGGCCACCGAGGGCACCCTTACCCGTAAAACCCATGTCTGGACGGCCGGTCAGGATGGCTGGAAAGTGGCTGAGGACGTGCAGGAACTGGCGCAACTCTTTACCATTCTGCCACCCCCCCCACCCAAAGCCTAATTCACCCTATTTCAGTTTGGTAGAAATATCCCCGCCGGAGGCAAGAATCCTATGTCCGACGTCGCCCCACCCGCCGCACCGCAAGAACATCGCTACCCTTGCGAACAATGTGGCTCTGACTATCGCTTTGCCCCCGGCAAGGGCGCGCTGATCTGCGACCATTGCGGTCACCGAGAAGACATCAGCGCAGGGCCATGGGGTCACGCGACGCTGAAAGAACTGGATTTTGATGCGGCGGTTGCCAGTAAACTGCCCGAAACCGAGATCGAAGAACTGCGCGTTCTCACCTGCCCGAACTGTGCTGCTGAAATCGAATTTGATCCCGATTCCCATGCCGCCGAATGCCCTTTCTGCGCGACGCCTGTGGTCACGGATACCGGCACCCATCGTTACATCAAACCGCGTGGTGTGCTGCCATTTGCAATGGATGAACGCACCGCTCATGCGGCCATGTCTGACTGGCTGGGGAAATTGTGGTTCGCGCCAGACGGGTTGCAGGAATATGCCCGCAAGGGTCGGAAAATGCAGGGTATTTACGCGCCATACTGGACCTATGATGCAGACACAAAATCCAGTTATCGCGGCGAACATGGAACGGTTTATTATGTATCTCGCACCGTGACGCGCAATGGAAAAACGTCGACAGAACGGGTGCAAAAGATACGTTGGCGCCCCGCCTCGGGTCGTGTTGCGCGATTTTTTGACGACATATTGGTACTCGCCTCACGCAGCCTGCCCAAAAAGTACACCGATGGCCTAAGCCCCTGGGATTTGTCAGCACTTGAACCCTATCAGCCGCAATATCTCGCCGGACTGCGCGCCGAAGGCTATACCGTCGAACTTGACGAAGGTTATAGCGAGGCACGCCAACACATGGCCAGTGTAATTGAACGCGATGTGCGTTTTGATATTGGAGGAGACCGACAGCGGATTCACAACATCGACACCGACATTTCAGATGTGACGTTCAAGCACATCCTGCTGCCAGTCTGGTTGGCGGCCTATAAATATCGCGGCACCACCTATCGCTTTGTGGTTAACGGACAATCTGGCCGGGTGCAGGGCGAACGCCCCTGGTCAGTGATCAAGATTACGATCGCAGTGACCCTTGGCCTGCTGGTGGCGGCAGGTGCTGGCTATCTGATTGCAATCAATCAGTAACGCTGCCATTCCTGTCCGGCACAGCGAAGGAGTGACAAACATGACCATATCCGCAACTGATCTGGATGCCTTGTTTGCTGCCCGCTATTCCTGCCGCGGCTATAAATCCGATCTGGTGCCCAAAGAAGACATCGAACAAATCGTGTCAATCGCCCGTCGGGTACCATCGTGGTGCAACGCACAGCCATGGCAATTGACCATCACCAGCGGCGCTGAAACAGATCGCTTTCGCGCGGCGCTGCAAAACGAAGTCGCCACTGGCACATCGGTCCCCGACTTGCCCCATCCATCGGCTTATACCGGTGTCTACCAGGACCGCCGCCGTGCCTGTGGTTGGCAGCTTTACAAAGCGGTCGGAGTTGAAAAAGGCGACCGTGCCGGATCAACCGCCCAGGGAATGCAAAATTTCGCACTGTTTGGTGCACCGCACACAGCAATTGTCACCAGTCCCGCCGATCTTGGCCCATACGGAGCCATGGACACAGGTGGTTTTGTCACCGCCTTTACCATCGCGGCGCAGACGCTGGGCGTGGCCAGCATCGCACAGGCAGCCGTGGCCAGATATGCACCGTTCCTGCATCAGTATTTCGCAATTCCAAAAGATCGGCTGATCCTGTGCGCCATCTCGTTTGGCTATGCTGACCCGGATCACCCTGCCAACGGGTTTCGCACTGCGCGGGCTGAAACGGACGATATTATTTCCTGGCATAACGAGGCCTGATATGCGCGCTCTTATTCAACGTGTCACACAGGCCAGCGTGACGGTAGACGGTCAAATAGTTGGTGAGATTGACCAGGGTTTGTTGGTCCTGATCTGCGCCATGGAAAATGACAGCGACGTGCAGGCGGATCAGATGGCCGCCAAAATTGCCAAGTTGCGGATTTTTTCGGATGATGCGGGTAAAATGAACCTTTCCGTGCGCGACATCGGTGGCGCGGCTCTGGTGGTCAGTCAGTTCACGCTAGCGGCGGATACGTCGCGCGGCAATCGCCCCGGATTCAGCGCCGCGGCCCCGCCTGCCGAAGGCGCACGACTGTATGAGTACTTTGCGGCGCAGTTATACGCACAGGGCGTACCCGTACAGACCGGTCGCTTTGGCGCGGATATGGCGGTGGATTTGACCAATGACGGCCCAGTTACAATCTGGATAGAAATTTGAAAATGCCCCAAAGTCCCGATGATATCGTGACCAATCTCTGGAAGGCTGGTGTCGATGCCGTTGGGGGATACAGTGCAACAAAGACTGCACTGGGGCAAACCAACCCGCGCCCGGATCAGATCATCGCGGTAGGCAAAGCAGCCGGAGCAATGGCACGCGCCGCATTGGATCAATTCGGCACGGTTCCGGTTTTGGTGGTCACCAAAGATGGTCATGCAAAAGACCTGCCCAAAACCGTTCGCGTGATTGAATCCGCCCATCCGGTACCCGATCAGCGCAGTCTGATTGCAGGTCAGGCTTTGCGTGAAACCGTCAATAGAATGGACCGCGGTTCAAAGTTGTTGCTGTTGGTGTCGGGAGGGGCATCCGCGCTCGCCGAATACCCGGTGGATGGGTACACCCTCAAGGATTTGATTGCGTTGAATCAGCAGCTATTGGCGACGGGGCTGGATATTGGCGCAATGAACGCACAACGACGCAAGTTTTCCCAGATCAAAGGTGGCCGACTGCTGGCTGCGTTTTGCGGGGCGTCTGTTCAGGTTCTGGCCATTTCAGACGTGCCCAAAGATGATCTGAGCATTATCGGCTCTGGCATTGGGGCAGCACCCGAAACCCATGACTTTGTGTATGACGCCCATATTGTGGCCAGCAATGCCCATGCGCGCGCCGCCTCGGCGGCAGCGGCAAAGGCGATGGGGCTGACGGTTTTGGCCAATGGCGAAGTATTGCACGATGATCTGGAAACACTGGCCTTGTTGATCGGTGCACAACTGCGCGATATGGCCCCCGGCGTGATGGTCCTTGGCGGAGAACCCACCGTGGTCCTGCCCCCGAACCCCGGTCAAGGCGGGCGCAATCAGGCATTGGCATTGGCCCTTGCGCGCGAGATTTCCGGCAAGCAAGGATTGACCGTGCTTGTGGCGGGCACCGACGGAAGTGATGGGCCAACGGATGCAGCGGGCGCTATTGT
>JAHRVZ010000448.1 GCA_019090405.1 Paracoccaceae bacterium | reverse complement strand
TGTCACCTTGCTGGCTGTGTTCAAGCAAATTGGCACAGCGCAGCAGCGTCGATTTACCAGAGCCGGATGACCCAATCAGCGACACAACATCCCCACGGCGCGCCGTTATGTCGACGCCCTTAAGCACCTCAAGTGCCTCAAAGCTTTTATGCAGATTGGTGATCTGGATGACATTAGGCGTGTCTGGCACAAGGTCTCCGTGAAATTGGCAGTATCAGGCGGATATAAGGGATTAAAATGGTGCTCATTGCAACTTACAAAATGCCGTAAGAGCAAGCCGATGCCCAAGATGACGCAGGCAAGGCCGTTTTCAAGTGAATTTGAGCGTCAAGAAACCAATATTCTTTGATCAGGCTCTGGCGGGGTCGGAATCGCCAGATAGCGGGCCTCATCAATCCAAACAAGGTCTTTGAGATGCAGCAATTCCCGATCCGCAGGGGTCAGCGTGTCAATTGCCGCACGGATTGCCTGGGCCAAAACCTTGGTGTTTTGGGTTTTGGCGGTAATATAGGGCAATCCGGGGGTCGGAGAGGTTTTGGCGATCACACGCAGTTGATTGGCGACGGAAGTGTGTTCTTGCAACAGCAACCAAGTCAGCGCGTCCAGTGCGGCGAAATCGGCCTTCCCTTCAGCTACCGCCTGCGCCGAGGCCGCATGGGCGCCGGTTTCAAGCAAATTGTCACACGTAATGTTGGTGCTGCGAAGGTGGGTCATGGGAGCAGCCCAGCCGGATTGCGAATCTGATTCGTTATAGGCGAATGTACCGGTTGCGAAATCGGCTAGCGTTTCGCCGGTCGAATCGGCGTGGGCCACGAAAATTGACTGATAATACCCGGCGGGACAGTCAGGTAATCCATAGTCGGGTGTCCCGATCATGGCGGCCTGATCGTGCAGGCGCGTGCGATATGGCATGCCGCAGGTTTGGGCGAAAAGCAGATCCGATGATTGCCACATATCCCAGAAATCCCGATCACGGGTCAGCCTGTCCGGACCGTGACCCAAATTGGCGCGAATCAATTGCCAGTATCGGTCATTGGCGGCTTGCAGCGGGGGCATGTCATACATGCCCAGCATGGCGATCACAGACGGGCGGCCTTTTGTCGGGCCAGCGCACTATCGACGTCACTGACACCCAAAAGACTGGCAGCCAGTCGCATTATCGCATTTTCCTCGGCCGAGCGCGAGCCATCGGCCAGAACAACCAGCCACAAAGATTGCACCACGGCGTGGCGCTCGTCATAGGGAACGGCGTTTTTGATGGCTCGGGTAAAGCGAACTGTGTCCGGCGCTTCGGATTCCAGGGTTTCAGATTGTTCACGCAACGCGACCGCATCGGCAGCGTTCAGCCCATAGCGATGTTCTGTAATCGCATCAATCTGGGCAATTTCAGCCTCGGAATAGGTACCATCCGAACGCGCGATGCGGACCAGCAACGCGGTTAGGGCAAGGCGCGCATCGCCGCTTGGCAATGGCGCGGGTTCGGGCTGTGTCAGCCGCTTGAGAAATTCACCAAACATGCAAAGGGATATAGGGGTGGTTCAGCGGATCGCCAAGCGGAAACATGTCAGATATTTAGCGCGCTGGCACGTGTAGTGTTGCTTTCAGCTTCGGTCAGTCCCAGTGCCAGACGGGTACTATTGATCATATTCACCTCAATCGCGCGTTCGCGACCATCGGCAAGAACCACCTGCCAGATTGCTTCAAGCACCGCCATTCGGTCCTCAAGCCCCATGTTCTGGCGAATCAGCGCTGCAAAAACGTCTGTTTCGGGCGCTGCGGCATGCAGGCGTTCGCACACCGCGCGGGTTTTGGCCGCCTCGATGGGGTCGCGATCAAACAATCGGGCCAGAATGTTATCAATCAGGCTGATTTCTTCGATCTGGTAATCCTGATCAGATTTGGCAACCCGCACCAAAAGCGCACCCAAAGCCAATTCGGCATCGGGATCGGGCAACGGCTCAGGTTCGGCAGCGCGGAATGATTTTAACAATCGACTTAACATGACATTATGTTAACCGCAGTTTTGCAATCCGCCAAGTCAAAGCAACGCGCAGCAGAAAATACGGTGATTTTCCGGTGTTTACCGCGTTCAACTGTCATAGCCCTCGACGATGATCAGTGATCCCTCAGCCGCTGTTTCACGCAGGGCTTTGGCGGCGGCATAGCCTTTGCTTTCGTAACAGGCAATGGCATCGTCATAGCTTGCGAATTCGATAACAACGCTGCGTGGAAAAGTCTGGCCTTCGCGCGCCTGCTGGGTTCCTGCACGCACCAGAAACCGGGCGCCGTATTCGGCAAGCGGCGCAGCATTGGCCGCCTGATAGGATTTGTATGTCTCAGCGTCATTCACAACGTTGTTCACAATCCAGTAGCCTTTGGCCATTGTTCTCTCCTGTTTTAGTTGGAAAATGCGGTTTGGAATACCGGGGGGCAGCTTATACCAGACGCGAAGTTTCTTTGGCGGCACGGATGAAATCCGCAAATAGCGGGTGAGGATCAAACGGTTTTGACTTCAACTCTGGATGAAACTGAACACCGATGAACCACGGGTGATCTTTCCATTCGACGATTTCGGGCAGACGGCCATCTGGCGACATGCCGGAAAATTCCAGACCGGCTGCTTCGAGCTTGTCGCGGTATTTGACATCAACTTCGTACCGATGCCGGTGACGTTCTTCGATATTGGTGCTGCCATAAATTTCCGCGACCTTAGAGCCTTTGCCAAGCACCGCGTCATAAGAGCCAAGCCGCATGGTCCCGCCTTTGTCGTCGCCAACCTTACGCTTGACCTTGTGATTGCCCTGCACCCATTCCTTAAGGTGATAAACCACTGGCTCAAACCGTTTTTGGCCGGCTTCGTGGTCCCATTCTTCGGATCCGGCATCGGTTATGCCGGCGACATTGCGCGCGGCTTCGATCACGGCCATTTGCATGCCCAGACAGATGCCAAGATAGGGCACTTTGTGTTCACGGGCGAATTGCGCCGCCTTGATTTTGCCTTCGGTGCCACGTTCGCCAAAGCCGCCAGGAACCAGAATCGCATTGAAACCCTGCAAGTGCGGAGCCGCGTCTTTGCCGTCAAACAATTCCGCATCCACCCATTCAACGCTAACTTTGACGCGGTTGGCCATACCGCCGTGTGTCAGTGCCTCGGCGATGGATTTGTAAGCATCTTCAAGCTGCGTGTACTTGCCGACAATGGCGATTTTGACTTCGCCTTCGGGATTGAAAATACGGTCTGCAACATCATCCCAACGGGCCAGATTCGGCTTTGGTGCCGGAGTGATCTGAAACGCATCCAAAACCGCCTGATCCAGACGTTCGCGGTGAAAATAAAGCGGGGCTTCGTAGATTGATTTCAAATCCAGCGCCGCGACGACGCTGTCAGGGCGCACATTGCAAAACAGCGCCAGCTTTTCGCGCTCTTTCACCGGGATTGGATGTTCCGAGCGGCAGACCAGAATATCAGGCGCAATGCCAATGCTGCGCAATTCTTTGACGCTGTGCTGGGTGGGTTTGGTTTTTAACTCACCGCTGGCTTTCAGGAACGGTAACAGAGTCAGGTGCATGAACAGGCACTGACCGCGCGGCTGGTCATTGGCGAACTGACGGATTGCCTCAAAGAACGGCAGACCTTCGATGTCACCTACGGTGCCGCCGATTTCGCAGAGCATGAAATCAACCTCGTCTTCGCCGATCGAGATGAAATCTTTGATTTCATTGGTGACATGCGGAATCACCTGAATGGTTTTGCCCAGATAATCGCCACGGCGTTCCTTTTCCAGAACTGTGGAATAAATGCGCCCGGAACTGACCGAATCTGTATTGCGCGCCGCAACGCCGGTAAAGCGTTCGTAGTGCCCAAGGTCGAGATCGGTTTCGGCTCCGTCATCGGTGACAAAAACTTCGCCATGTTCAAACGGTGACATCGTGCCGGGATCGACGTTCAGATATGGGTCCAGTTTGCGCAGACGCACTGAAAACCCACGTGCCTGTAGCAAAGCGCCCAATGACGCGGACGCCAGACCTTTGCCCAACGAGGACACAACACCACCAGTAATGAAAACGAATCGCGCCATGTTCGGCTGCCCCCGTGGAAAGAAATTAGCACATTTAGTATGCCCAGAACGGTCCAAAAAACCGTAGCTTCACGGGACTTCACGTATAAAGGATTCGCGCGAGTGGCGCAAGGCAATCGCAAGATGCAGTTGCAATTTTTTGCAACAGATCAAGATTTGGTACTCAAAAGCAAATCGCAAAACCGATAGTTTTTCCGGTTTTGCGATATGTATTAGGTAAATTGCATTAGTCGGCGCGTGGAACCAAAGGCGCGGTATCATCCTGAGACGGCGGCAACAGATCACTGCCAGCGGGCAATTCAGGCGCTGTGGTGTCGGCCGGGGCCGACGTTGTGGTGCCCAAACGGTCAATGACGGAACTGCCAGCAGCTTTTTGCGCGGCAATGACGGTCAACGTGATCGACGTGCAGATAAAGGCAATTGCCAGAATCCACGTCAGTTTGGCCAGCGCAGTGGCCGCGGACCGGCCGGACATGGCTCCGCCACCTCCGCCACCGCTGCCCATCCCAAGGCCACCGCCTTCGGAACGCTGCAACAAAACAACTGAGATCAGCCCAAGGGCAAGAAGTAGATGAATAATAAGGACGACGTTTTCCA
>JAHRVZ010000447.1 GCA_019090405.1 Paracoccaceae bacterium | reverse complement strand
TGCGGGGCTGGCTGGGGAGTGGGCGCAGGTGTCGGAAAACCGGCCTCAGTGATGGAAAAGACAAAATGCGTCGCGGTTTTGCCAGTATCAATCTTGCTGAACATGGATTTTTCATAGCCACGCCCTTCGCAATCGCTGTCTCCGACAATGGTAAAAGCCTTGCGGACTGTACAGAATGCGATGTTTTGGTCTTGAAAATCGCGCCCCGAGGCCAAGGCTCGGTAATAGTAATACCGGTTCTTTAACTCGCCATCCAACGGTGTCTTGCAGTCACCCGAGACAATATTCCACCACCCTTCCGAGACCCAGTCGTCACCATCCTTATACCCAATCGCAACGGTCTGTTTCACCGAGGTTTCGTTGCAGATTTCCAATCCGGCCAAAGCCGCAGAGGGCGTCAGCAGCAGCAGGGCGACAATCCCGGCAGGGGTAAATTCGATCATTCGCAGCTCTTTCCAAACGCAGATTGTATCAGCCTAGCCAGGTTAAGACCCTGCTTGCAAGCATTTGAAATAAAACTCAGACCTAAGTGTCGGTGGGTCTCGGCCTGATTGCACGGCGATTTAGCATCGCTTCGCGCCAAGTAATAAACGTGACCGAGCCAAAGATGACAGTGCCGCCAATGACAACCCAGATATCAACCGGTTCGTTGAACAGAAATGCCCCCAACGCCACAGCCCAGACCAATTGCAGAAACATCACCGGTTGTGTCACCGCCATAGGTGCGGCCTTGAACGCCATTGTCATCGTAAAATGCCCAAATGTCGCAAAGCACGCGACCGTGCCAAGAAGTGCGACCTCGGCCAACGTTGGCGTGACCCAGACAACGGCCGCAAACGGGGCCAGCACCAAAGTCACACAAATCGACAGCATTGCCACGATAATCAGCGGGTTAAGTTCATCAGCCAGCACCTTTGCCATCAAATACGAACCGGCAAAAAGACCGCCATTGATAAGCATCGCCAGATGCCCGCCATTCAGTTCACGAAAACCCGGGCGCAGAATAATCGCCACCCCCACAAGCGCCAGAACAACCGCGGAAATCCGGCGGACGGCCAATACCTCGCCCAGAAACACAACGGCTGCAAGTGTCACAAAAACCGGCGTCAGATAGCTCATTGCGGTGACTTCGGCCAAAGGGATCTGGGTCATCGCGTAAAACCACATCATGACACCAATGCCCTGCAAAGCACCGCGCGCGCCAAACAGCATCATATGACGACGGGTCAGTCGCACCGCCAATAGTTGTTTCATCATCGGAAGCAGGAACAACAACCCCAGCAAAAAGCGCAGAAACGCGGCCTCAGCAGGTGGAATGCGCGTCCCCAAATGTTTGACCAGCACAATAACCGCGATAAAGCTCAATCCTGTCACAAACATCCAGAAAACACCCAGCATGGTATCAGAGGCTTTTGGCTTTGAGGAAGAAGCTAAGGTCATAGACAGCATCAATACCTAAATCAGCCCCAGCGCAACCCTTCACATGATAAGTAATTTTATCGCGATCATCCACATAGTCGCTCCAATGCCCAAATCCAGCACTTGCCAGGCATGCGGCCGAGCAAACAGCGGCGTCAAAAGTCTAGCGCCATAGCCAAGGCCAAAGAAAAACACAAAGCTGGCGCTTACCGCTCCGGCCCCGAACCAAATCCGGCTGTCATATTGCGCTGAAACGGCACCGACCAGCACCACTGTATCCAGATAGACATGCGGATTAAGCCATGTGAACGCCAGCACTGTCGCCATTGACGCCGTAAGCGATGTCGATTGTCCATTTGCCATATCCAGGGCCGCTCCACCCTTGTAGGCATTGTAGATATTGATGGCTCCGTACCCGATCAGAAACGCAGCCCCGCCATAGCGCATGATCGGTTCAAGTTGCGGCACCGCACGCACCATGGCACCAAATCCGGCAACACCTGTGGCAATCAGAATGGCATCTGACACCGCACAGGTCAGACAAACCCAAAATACATGTTCGCGCCGCAACCCCTGCCGCAGGACAAACGCGTTTTGCGCACCAATGGCCAGTATCAGACTAAAACAAAGCGCGAAACCGGATAGAAAAGCGGGACTCATCTTAAGAACCTCTGGTGGATCAGAGTGTTTGACTAGACCCGCCCGGCTATGTAGTCTAATTAAATATATTCTCTATGAATAAGTTTTGCTAATGCGGTTCAACCCCCATCATCTGGCAGCTTTGGCCTCGGTCTTGCGACAGGGCAGCTTTGAGCTGGCAGCGGCGGAACTGGCGGTTACGCCTTCTGCCATATCGCAGCGGATCAAGGCACTTGAGGATCAGGTAGGTGCGACCCTGATCCTGCGCGCAACACCCTGCAGCGGGACCGACGCCGGGTTGCGCCTGTCAAAACACGCCGAAGACGTTGGTCTGCTTGAGGCACAGCTTAGCCGTGATCTGGCGCTGAAAGACAGGCGCGCCGATGTGCGCCTGCGCATCGCGGTCAATGCCGACAGTCTTGCCACCTGGTTTGTGACGGCGATGGCTGCGGTGCCGGATATGTTGTTTGATCTGGTGATCGACGATCAGGATCACAGCGCCGACTGGTTGCGC
>JAHRVZ010000446.1 GCA_019090405.1 Paracoccaceae bacterium | reverse complement strand
GCGCACAAAATCCATCTGTGACGCCGCCAAGGACGAATCGATCCTGATCTATACCATTGCCTTTGAAGCCCCCCAAGCCGGCGAAGTTGTATTGCAAGATTGCGCCAGCTCAGACGGCCATTTCTTTAGCGTGGATGGTCTGGAAATTGCTGACGCATTCAACTCCATTGCATCTTCCATCAGAAAGCTGAGGTTGACCCAATGATATGGTCTCTAAAGCAGAGGCTGGGTTGGTTCAGACGGGCTGACGAGGGTAACGCTACTGTTGAGTTCGTGATCGTTTTTCCGCTTATGCTGTTGATTATGGCGTACGGGGTAGACTTGGCATTCGTCAATTTGCGCTACGCTGCATTGGAACGCGCTTTGGATTTGACCGTGCGGGACATTCGTCTTGGTACGGGGACAGCCCCACAGCATGACGAGATCAAAGATCTGATCTGCGTCCGCGCCTCATTTATTGAAAATTGCGACGAAAATTTGCGTCTGGAGATGATCAACATAGATCCACGCAATTGGGTCGATATCGATCCCAATGCAGACTGCACGGACAAAAGCGAAGAAGTCTCGCCGGTTCGCACATTTGTGAATGGTCAGGAAAACGAGCTGATGATCCTCAGAGTTTGCGCCAGAAACAACCCAATTTTCCCAGATGCCGCGTTGGGTCTTGGTAAAGACTTGGCCAGCGACCCAGATGGCGAAAAGCAATACAGCCTGGTTTCAACCACGGCATTTGTGCAGGAGCCGCAGTGATGAAACTATTCTCGACGGCAAAAACCCGTTTACGGGCGTTTTGGAGCGACACAGACGCAACCGCTACTGTGGAATTCGTGGTGGCGACACCAATGCTATTCTGGGCGCTAGCGGCATGTTACGTGTATTTTGAAGGCTTTCGCCAAAGCTCAATCAACCTTAAAGCGGCCTATACAATCAGCGACATGATTTCGCGCGAAACCGCGGCTATCAACGACGATTATCTGGACAGTATATACGCGCTTCATCGGTTTTTGACCCGCGCGACATCGGAAACCACTTTGCGGGTATCAGTGGTACGCTGGGATGAGGACGACAACAGGTTCTATGAGGACTGGTCGGAAACACGCGGCGCTATTGATCCGATGACGACGAGCGAAGTCTTGTCTCTGACGGACAAATTACCAGTCATGCCCGATGCTGAACGAGTCATTTTGGTCGAAACCACAAATACGTTTATCCCGGTCTTTGACAATGTTGGTCTTAGCACCGTGTCGCTGGATAATTTCGTATTCACCCGGCCCCGCTTTGCGCCTCAGGTGGCTTGGGAATCCTGATTTCGGGTCGCCAACATCATCAGAATGATCTGTGACATGGCTTTGGCTTGCGACCCTGGCGTCACACCGCCAACGCCGATGCTTTTACCTACACGCCACCATAATCCGGTCTCCCAGACACGCGGTTGACGGATTTTGGATCGGACCAGGAAACCGTTTGATGGTTTGAACGCCAGAAAACCAGAATCCAAAGATTCGATATCATCCACCTTGATGATCAACTGCCCGCTGCTGTCCCGCAGCTCGGTCTTGGTCAGTTCGATCCACAGACCTGTTGATCTGCGCATCTTGTCTGCCATCCAAAGCGTAAGTACTCCAACACCGATCAGAAACACCTGAGCCACGAATTCCGGCGATGCGGAAACCGCGAAATAAATCGCCGAGACCCCAACAACAGCCAGCATGCCAACACCAGCCCACCGACGCATCTGAGAAACAGATATCACCGCCAAAACTTCATCTTCCATGGTCCACCCTCGACATTTGTGCGCCCGGTCGGCGCAATTGCGGACTTAACCCGAAATCAGTCAGGGGAACAGCCCAAAGCGTTTCGCGTTAAAACAGGCAATACACAATCTGCGCAGTGCGACGTTTATCAATCCGACCCAATGGGCTGGTTTGGCACAACTGCTTTGCGCACCATGTCCCAATAAATTGTCTCGATCTCATCCAGGGTTAGTCGCCCATCATCCCGATACCAGGTATTGACGCCGTTCAGCATGGCAATCACCGCCAGCGTGGCGATTTTGGTGTCGGTCACATCTAACACGCCACTTGCTGAGCCATCGCGCAGGATGGACTCAAGCGTGTCTTCGTAAGATCGGCGCAGTCCTTCGATGATGGCAAAGTTTTCTGGCGTCAGATTGCGCAGCTCCATGTATGAGATAAACACCGCATCCGGTTTCTCAAGATGAAAGCGGATGTGAAAGCGGGTAAAATCCTCAAGCCGTGCAATGATATCCGCAGCGATCGTGCGCGCCGCACTCTCGTAAAGCAACTCTTGCATATGCCCCTGCATCAACCCGAACAGCAGACTTTGCTTGTCGGGCATATAATTATAAAGCGCGCCCGCCTGCACCCCGACTTCGCCCGCAATCTGACGCATGGATACGGCGGCAAAGCCATGTCGCGCGAACAGTCGCAATGCCGTTTCGCGAATGCGCGGGCCAGTAATGTCTGAATGGGATCCGGTGGTACGTGCCATAAGGCGAAGCTATCTGAACGTTTGTTCAGATAAAACCCCTGTTAAAACCCCTGTTAAAACCCCTGTGGCACGGCTACGCGGAATAGGCGTGACAGGCGAGCCAAATTTATGACAGAAAGACCCATGGTTCACAAAAGTCGCAAACGCACAAACCTCATCTTTGCCGCCCTTGGTGCCATTGCAACCCTAAGTCTTGCGAGCTGCACCAAAATACCGGAACTGGATGAGGCAGTTCCCAATTGGGTTCGCCGGGCAGACTATCCGGAACTGACAAAACTTGACCCTTCAACAACGACCAAAGTCTTGCCGCAAGACAGATCCGAAGAAATCGAACAGGAAATGACAGCACGTCAGAACAATCTGGAGCGCAAGGCAAACTGGCTGAGAACTCTGGATGCCAACGATGTTGACCAAAACGGTACATCTGACGGGATCACCCGGTAATCTGACTGCCACGTTGCACCACCGCGCCGAACCCGCTAAGGCACGCCAAGAGACAGGATCAAGGCAGAGAACGGGGATTTTGACTATGGGTGCACCATTGCGGCTGGGAATTGCAGGACTGGGAACAGTCGGCGTCGGCGTTGTGAAAATCCTGCGTAAGCAGGCCGCGATGCTGGCCGCCCGAACCGGACGAGACATTCAGATCACCGCCGTCAGCGCGCGGGATGCGAACAAAGATCGTGGTGTCAATCTGACAGGTTATGCCTGGGAAAACGATCCTGTTTCACTGGCCACCCGCGACGATGTCGACGTATTTGTTGAGCTGATGGGGGGGGCTGATGGCCCCGCCAAAGCCGCGACCGAGGCCGCGTTGGCTGCGGGCAAGGATGTTGTAACCGCCAACAAGGCGATGCTGGCGCTGCACGGTCAGGCACTGGCCGAACAGGCCGAAGCCGCGGGGCGGGTTATCAACTATGAAGCTGCTGTCGCAGGCGGCATTCCCATCATCAAAGCCCTGCGTGAAGGATTGGCCAGCAACGAAATCACCCGCGTCATGGGGGTGATGAACGGCACGTGCAACTATATCCTGACCCGCATGGAGAATGCTGGTCTGCCCTATGAAACGGTATTTCAGGAAGCCGCTGATCTGGGCTATCTTGAGGCTGATCCGACTTTGGATGTGGGAGGCATTGATGCGGGGCACAAGCTGGCCATTCTGTCGTCCATTGCCTTTGGCACCCAGCCTGATTTTACCGGGATCGAACTTGAGGGCATAGAACGGATCACAATCGAAGACATCCGTCAGGCTGCCGATATGGGATTCCGAATTAAATTGCTTGGCGTTGCACAGCGCACTGGCCGCGGGCTAGAGCAGCGCATGATGCCCTGTCTGGTCCCGTCCAGTTCGCCGCTTGGTCAGCTTGAGGGTGGCACCAATATGGTGGTGGTTGAAGGCGACGCCGTTGAACAGATCGTTATGCGTGGTCCGGGTGCCGGCGAAGGACCAACCGCAAGTGCCGTGATGGGTGATATCTGCGATCTCGCACGCGGGACGCGGCTTGCAACCTTTGGGCAACCGGCCAGTGAACTGGCCAGTGTTCCACCTGCCCGAAGTGGTCTGCCTGCACCATATTACCTGCGCATGGAATTGGTAGACAAACCCGGAGCCCTTGCAAAGATAACCACAGTTCTGGGAGATTCCGGTATTTCCATCGACCGGATGCGTCAATATGGCCATTCTGAATCGACCGCCCCGGTTCTGATCGTCACTCATAAAACCACCCGCGAAGCGCTGGACGTCGCGCTGAACGCAATGCAAAAAATTGATGTAATGGCCCTGGCCCCTGTCGCTTTGCGCATCGAACACGTTTAACATTGATAATTATATTTCGAATTTAGCCTCTAGGAGCTTTTAATGCCTACACCTGTAGAATTTCACGACCGGATGCTGTCACTTGGTCTGGCCCGCGTTTCTGAGGCTGCTGCAATTGCATCGGCTGACCTGATTGGGCGCGGCGACGAAAAAGCCGCGGATCAGGCGGCGGTAAACGCGATGCGCGAACAGCTTAATTTGCTGGATATCGCCGGTGTCGTGGTTATCGGCGAAGGAGAACGAGATGAGGCTCCGATGCTGTTCATCGGTGAAGAGGTCGGGACCGGCAATGGCCCAGGTGTGGACATAGCACTGGACCCGCTTGAGGGCACTACGCTGACCGCCAAAGACATGCCCAACGCGCTGACTGTGATTGCGATGGGACCACGCGGATCAATGCTGCATGCGCCGGATGTTTATATGGATAAACTGGCAATCGGGCCGGGGTTTGACACCGATGTCGTAACACTGGACATGAGCCCGGTTGAACGGGTGAATGCGCTGGCCAAGGCAAAAGGCTGCAAGCCGTCGGATATTACGGTTTGTATCCTTGAGCGCCCACGCCACGAAGACATGATTGCTCAGGTCCGCAGCACGGGGGCTGCGATCCGTCTGATTACTGATGGTGATGTCGCCGGTGTCATGCATTGCGCTGAATCTGAAACAACCGGCATTGACATGTATATGGGATCGGGCGGAGCGCCAGAGGGTGTGCTTGCCGCGGCGGCGCTGAAATGTATGGGTGGGCAGATGTATGGTCGGCTTACATTCCGCAATGACGACGAACGCGGACGCGCGGCCAAGGCCGGGATCACCGATCTGGACCGGATATATTCCCGTGATGAAATGGTAACGCAGGACGTGATTTTTGCGGCCACTGGTGTCACTGGGGGTACGTTATTGCCAGGTATTCGGCGTGAGCCGGGCTGGTTGACCACTGAAACCTTGTTGATGCGGTCCAAGACCGGGTCTGTGCGGCGGGTGCAGTATCGCAATCCGACGCAATAATTCGTTTTATCTGGCTGATGTCGGAGCCTCCGGCGGGAGTATTTGGAACGAGAAGAATATGAGGGCCGGGTCTTAGAGGTCCGGCCTTTGGTTGTTTTGGGGGACGGTATGGCATTTTTGGGCGTTAAGCAGTCTTTGACCGGGCGGGCGTGGATCGGACCTTCGATTGAAGTAGATCGGGCGACGGATGCAATCGCTCAGGCAACCGGATTGCCACGCGCCCTGTGTCAGGTGCTGGCACGGCGTAATGTGCCGGTGGCTGAGGCCGAAGCCTTTCTGAGCCCCAGTTTACGCGACTTGCTGCCGGACCCGCGTGGCCTGAAAGACATGGCCGTCGCCGCCGAGCGGTTTTTGCAGGCGGTTCGCGGTTCTCAGCGAATCGCCATCTTTGCAGATTACGACGTCGATGGTGGCAGTTCAGCGGCTTTGCTGATTGTCTGGCTGCGTGACATGGGGATCAAGGCGACGCTTTATGTGCCGGACCGGATTGACGAAGGCTATGGCCCGAATGTCCCGGCAATGCAGCAATTGGCAACCAACCATGACCTGATTATCTGCGTCGATTGCGGTACATTGTCGTTTGAGCCAATTGCCGCCGCCAAGGGCGCGGATGTGATTGTTCTGGACCACCATTTGGGGGCTGAAACCCTGCCCGACGCCGTGGCCGTAGTGAACCCCAACCGACAGGATGAAAGCGGTGATCTGCATTATCTTTGCGCGGCCGGTGTTGTGTTTCTGATGCTGGTCGAGGCGCGTCGGCAACTGCGTGAGGCAGGGGATAATACCGGCCCGGATCTGATGGCTCTGCTGGATCTGGTGGCCTTGGCTACGGTGGCGGATGTGGCCCCCCTGATCGGGGCCAATCGTGCGCTTGTTCGGCAAGGGTTGAAAGTGATGGGACAACGTCAGCGCGTTGGCCTGGTCGCTTTGGCAGATGTGGCGCGTATGGACGCAGCACCCGGCACCTATCATCTGGGCTTTATGTTGGGGCCACGGATCAATGCAGGCGGACGCATTGGCAAAGCCGATCTGGGAGCACGGTTGTTGTCGACATCTTCGATGGTGGATGCCGAAGTGATGGCGACGCAACTGGATATGTTAAACACCGAACGCCGCGACATCGAGGCGTCTGTGCGCGCCGCTGCGATAGAGCAGGCAGAAGAGCGCGGGCTAGACGCGCCATTGGTCTGGGCGGCGGGCGAAGGCTGGCATCCCGGCGTTGTTGGCATCGTCGCCTCGCGGCTAAAGGACGCCGCCAACAGACCGGCCATTGTGATTGGTCTGGACGGGGACGAGGGCAAAGGATCGGGCAGGTCGGTTTCGGGTATTGATCTGGGTGCTGCGATTCAGCGGATGACGGGCGAAGGGCTGTTGCTGAAAGGTGGTGGCCACAAGATGGCCGCCGGGCTGACCGTTGCGCGTGACAAACTGGAACCCGCAATGAAGCGCCTGTCGGAACTGCTGGCCAAACAGGGTGCTGACCGCATTGGCCCGCCGGACATGAAACTGGACGGCACGCTGATGCCCGGCGCGCTAAGCGTTGCGTTGATCAACCAGATCGAACAGGCTGGCCCCTATGGTGCCGGTGCCCCTGCCCCACGTTTTGCGCTTCCTGATCTGCAAGTCGGACATGCGCGTCGCGTCGGTGATAACCACCTGAAACTATCGCTGAATGACGGCATGGGTGGGAAAATCGACGCCATTTGTTTTGGCGCATTTGACAGTGATCTTGGCCCGCGCCTAACTGAACATGGCGGTGCACGGTTTCATTTTGCCGGGCGGTTAGAGATCAACACCTGGAATGGACGCCAAAGCGTACAACTGCGTTTGGACGATGCGGCACCGGCCGGTTAGGGTTGCAGGCAAAAGTTTAAAAGAATCTGCGCCATTTGGTCATTTTTGCTCTTGCGCGGGATGACCATTCCGCCTTATGAACCGCTCACGCCGCGTGGCCCGTTCGTCTATCGGTTAGGACGCCAGGTTTTCAACCTGGAAAGACGAGTTCGATTCTCGTACGGGCTACCACTAATTCCTGCCGAAACTGTATTTCCAGTTTGCGATAAAGTGGGCCGGCGGTTCACGCCAGCCCGTTAATGTTCAGAACCCGAATGTGACTCCGGTTTCTTTTTCTGCGTATGCCCAAAGTGCCGAGCCGATTTTTGCGTCCTTCGCATAGGGTGCAATAAATGCCGGGGCTGGATAGCCATTAACCTCACCCTCACCATCTGGCCCGGTATACGCAAATTTCCCAACGGCCTGCGTGGCCGAAAACAGGGTCGAGAACGCGCCTTGGTTTGCATCCATATAGGCCACGGTTTCGATCATCTCGGGCTGATCCGTACGCAACAGTTCGGTTTTGCTGACGCCCGGATGACATGCGGTTGAGACAATATTCAAACCGTTGGCATCAAGCCGTCGTTGCAGTTCAAACGAAAAGATCAAATCCGCCACTTTGCTTTGGCCATATTCGCGGAATTTATCGAACGGTTTTTCAAG
>JAHRVZ010000052.1 GCA_019090405.1 Paracoccaceae bacterium | reverse complement strand
GCGCGATCGGTGCTGTCATCGGCAAATATCATCTCGCGCATGACAGTCAGGCGGCCGGGTTCAAAGAACATATGCTCGGTACGACACAACCCAATCCCCTGAGCATTAAAATTGCGCGCCGTCTGCGCATCCGCAGGTGAATCGGCATTGGCGCGAACTTCGATATCGCGTTCGGCATCGGCCCACGCCATCAGCGTTTGAAACGCATCATCAAGCGTTGCTTCTAGCAACGCAGGCTTGCCGTGCAGTATTTGGCCCGACGATCCATCAATTGTAACGATATCCCCTGCCCGCAATACACGACCATCCGGCGCTGTAAGTTGCTTTTCGCGGGTGTCAAACTCCATGGACGACGCACCAACAATGCAAGGCAGCCCAAACCCACGCCCGATCACAGCCGCATGGCTGGTCATACCGCCGCGTTCCGTCAGCACGCCCACAGCCGCGTGCATGCCGCGAATATCTTCGGGTTTTGTTTCACGGCGGACAAGAATACAGGGTTCGCTTCGTGCGGCCATGGCCTGTGCTTCGGCAGAGGTAAAAACGATTTTACCGGTGGCGGCACCGGGGCTGGCAGCAATCCCGGTGGCCAGCACATCGCGGTCGGCATCAGGATCGACCTGCCGATGCAACAATTCATTCAACGAACGCGGTTCGATCCGCATCACCGCCTCTTGCCGGGTGATGATACCTTCTTCTGCTAACCGCACCGCAATACGCACCGAAGCCCGCGAACCACGCGGCACCCTGACCCCGTCCAGAATGTGGACCTGACCGTCGGAAATAACAAATTCGACCTGCATTTCCTCGCGCAGTTTTTCGCGCATCAATGCCGCATATTTTTTCAAGGCATCAAAGGCTGTTGGAGCAACTTCTTCAAGTGATCGACCGCGCGTATCCTTGCCCAGATAAAGCGCTAAAGACCCAGCACCAAGCGCGTCTCGCCCCTGACTTTGACTTAGATATCGACCCGTCAATTGCGCCTGGCCCGTTGCGGGGTCAACCAGTTGCAAAACACCAGACCCGCTTTCGCCCAGACCGACACCAGGTATCATTTCCTGAATGACAAGGCCAAGCCCGGCATCAACCGGAGCCCCCTTGGCCTGTCTCAGCAAGCGCGCAGTTGTGCCCTCCCAGGCGCGCGCCATTGACTGCAAAACACCGGCGAGCTGTTCCGCCCGCAGCTTTGGAAACGGTTCTTCAGATTCGTCCTCATAGGCCTGCAGGGTTTGGGACAGCCCCTGCGCGTCTTCATTGCTAACATCGTCAAATACTTCGGGGTCCAGACGCGCGACATTTACCGCATAGGCCTGAACAAAACGTAAATACAATGCCGCCGCAGCCTCGGCCCCAAGATCGTCACACAAATCGACATAGCGCGCGTCGTTCATGCCGACATTCAAAATTGCGCTGGGTCCACCCCAGTCCGGATCTTGTGAAGACGGGCGCACGCACAACAAAGCACTGTCGTCAAATTGTTCCAGAATCGCGTCCAGATCAGGCATGATGCCATCTGCAATCTGACGAACAATCTCAAATGACAGCGCCACCGTACGAGGGACTGGAAGGTCAAGCCGCACCAACCGTTGCAGACATTTTGCCCGGCCACCGTGGTTTGTCGCGGTGACAGGGGAATCTGACGTTATCAGCGTGGTATGCGGGTTATTCTGCATCATCATTCTGCGCTGCGGCACCTTTGTTTTCACCCGCAGCATAGACCCGAAAACCTATGGCGCAAGTGTGCTAACCGTCAATTCGGGTCAAATCAGCAACGGACAAACAGGTCTGACGAATGCGGCTAAGCAAATTCAGCCGGTTACGCCGCACAGTCTGATTGTCGGAATTGACCTGCACAGCCTCAAAAAACCCATCAATCGAGGCCCGCAAATCCGCCATTGCCGACATTGCCGTTGGGAAATCTTCGGCCTCAAGCGCGGGTTTGATTGCGCTGTCCGCTTTGTCCAATGCAGCAAATAGGGCGCGTTCGCTGTCATGTTCGGCAAACTTCAAGTCCGCCCCGTAAGAGTATTCAACACCGTCTTTTTCTTCGGCTTGGGTAAGGATATTATTGGCGCGTTTGAAACCTTGAATCAGGTTTTCACCATCTTCTGTACCCAGCACCTCCGACAAGGCCCGCGCGCGTTTGACCAGAAGATTCAGATCGTCGTTACCCGGCATGGTAATGCAGGCGTCGATGATGTCGTGGCGAATGCCCTGATCGCGTAAGAACACCTTTAGGCGATCGTGGAAAAACGTCAGCAAATCAACACTGATATCTGGCAGATCAGAACTTAGCTTTTGCAGGAACGATCCTTCTTCAGTGTCGGGTTTGTCATCACCATCCAATTGGTCAATTACTGCGCGAAACGCTGCACCAAAAACTCCGTGATCGGCAATTTCGTTCAAAATCAACTGCATAGCGGCGTGCTCTTCTTCAAGTGCTTCGCTGCTGGTGTGGATTTTATGCTTGAGCAACTGGCTGTCGAAATAGCGATCCAACGGCAGTCGCAAATCGTTGTCCAGAACCAGACGGATCACACCCAAAGCAGCGCGGCGTAGCGCAAACGGGTCTTTGGACCCGGTAGGTTTCTCGTCAATCGACCAAAACCCGGTGAGCGTATCAAGCTTATCGGCCAGCGCCACAGTTACCGAAAGCGGCGCGGTTGGCACTTTGTCGGATGGGCCAAGTGGTGAATAATGGTCTTCGGCAACGGCAGCTATGGCAGCATCCTGGCCGGAAATTTCAATGTAATAACGCCCCATAAGCCCCTGTAAATCCGGGAATTCATAGATCATTTCCGAAGAAAGATCAGCCTTGGCCAACAAAGCCGCTGTCTCTGCCTGATCTGCATCAGCACCAGTTGCCCCTGCCAATTCCCGTGACAGTGCGGCAATACGGCGAATGCGGTCAGCCTGAGAGCCAAGTTTGTTATGGAATGTCACGTTTTCAAGCGCTTGCGTCCAGATGCTCATGTCATCTTTTGCAATCCGCAAATCATTATCCCAAAAGAATTTTGCGTCAGCCAATCGCGCGAACAGAACCTTTTGGTTGCCCGCCAGAATGGTTGCACCCTGATCCGCAGTTTCGCGGTTCGCCACTGTGATAAACCGTTCAATCCGACCGGTTTTTGGGTTGCGCACCGAAAAGAATTTCTGATGTTCCCGCATCGAGGTTTGCAGCACCTCGGCTGGCAGGTCCAGAAACGTGGCATCAATCTCACCCATCAGCACAACTGGCCACTCGACCAGTCCGGCGACCTCGGCCAGCAGGCCTTTGTCCTCGACAACCTCTAGCCCAGCGGCAAACGCCATGTTGGTGGCGTCGGCCCAGATGTGATCTGCGCGTTCGGTCGCGGACAATACCACACACGCGCGCTTTAGCTTGGCCTCATAATCCTCGAAAGATGTTACAGAAATCGGGTCTGGGGCCATGAATCGGTGGCCCTTGGTGCTGTTGCCCGAGGTAATGCCCTCTATGGTCATCGGGACAACTTCGGTGCCGTCCTCAGCACTTAGAATGCACAGTATCGAATGCAGCGGGCGCACCCATCGCATCGGGCCAGAACCCCAGCGCATGGATTTGGGCCATGGAAAATTGCGGATCACGGATTCCAACACTTCGGCGACGATTTCGGCTGCAGGTCGGCCCGGTTTTTCGATCTGGGCGAAATACACCGCCCCTTTGGGCGTGTCGCGCGTTTCCAGCTGTTCGCGGGTCAGGCCAGCGCCGCGCAGAAAGCCGTCGATGGCTTTGTCAGGCGCGCCGACCTTTGGACCTTTGCGTTCTTCGCGCACTGTGGGGGACGCCACCAAAAGCCCGTCAATGGCCAGCGTCAAACGGCGCGGCGTGGAAAATGCGGCGGCTCCGGCATAGGTCAGCCCTGCCTCGACCAACCCATCGGTCATGCGTTTTTTCAGATCGTCAGCCGCACGGGTTTGCATGCGGGCCGGGATTTCCTCGGAAAACAGTTCGATTAGCAGGTCGGGCATGACGGTCCTCAGAAATTCGCGATCGTCTGAATGACGACTGCGTTGGCTATATCAACAAAGAAGGCGGATACTAGGGGCAAGATCACAAAGGCAATGGGGGATGGCCCATAGCGGTGCGTGACGGCGGTCATATTGGCGATGGCAGTGGGAGTCGCACCCAAAGCGAAACCGCCGAAACCAGCAGACAGAACCGCCGCGCGATACCCGCTGCCCATCAGCGGGAACAGCACGAACAGGATGAAAACAACTGCAAATGCGGTTTGCGCCAGCAAGATCACGGCAATCGACACCCCAAGGCTGGCAATGGTCCAAAGCTGAAGGCTCATCAGTGACATGGCCAGAAATGCGCCAAGCGAATATTCAGAAATCAACGCAAGCGAGGCGGTCCGCGCAACGGGCAAAGCCCGCGGAGCCAGAATAGAGCGCAAATTTGCAACTACGATGCCCATCACCAGACAAGGCACAAACAACGGCAATTTCAGACCCGCCTGCAAAATCGCCCCGTGCAGCAGATAACCTGAGATAATTGCAATATTTAGAAAAAACATAACCCGCATGATCGAAAAATGGTCGATGTCATCGCCTGTCGCATCGCCTGTTACTGTGTCGCTATCAGCAGAGCCAACTGTCAGGGCTTCGTCCGGGCGTTCAGGCGTTAGATTGTTCTTTTCCACCAGATACTTGGCAATTGGCCCACCAATCAAAGCCGCCAACACCAGACCAAGAGTCGCCACCGCGACCCCAAGTTCTGTGGCCCCCAATTGACCGGTGACTTCGGCAATTTCAGGCGCCCATGCGATGGCAGTTCCATGTCCGCCGATCAACGAGGCCGACCCGAACAGAACGCCAACTTTGGCAGGGAATCCGAACATCGCGGCCCCCGCGACACCAATGACGTTTTGCGCCAGAATGGTAAGAAATGTCAGAATAGTCAGAAATAACAGCGGCTTACCACCAGAGATCAGATCACTGATCCGTGCATTCAGGCCAATGGCTGCAAAAAACAGGACCAGAAAAAAGTCACGGCTTTCCAACTCAAAGCTAAGTTCGATTCCGAACAGCAGATAGGCGGCCAGAAACACAAATGCCGCCAGCAAGCCACCGGTCACCGGGTCTGGGATATTATACTGGCGCAGGATGGAAATGCGGGAATTGATGTTGGCTCCGGTCAGAAATACGGCAAATCCCAAGGTTACGGCCAACATATCCGGGACTAGAATTGATTGGGTCATGACAACTTTCCTTGATCGTATGAGGCATTAGTCAATTGACTTGGCTGTATCCAGTGGTGGGCATTCCTCGCCAACAACAGTTCCGTCATAGGCTTTTTCACCACATTCGTTCAACTCGTGCCATACAAATCCGCGACCATCATCAAGAACGGCAACAACCCGGTCCACCCCATAGGACACGTTCTTGGTCCCCAGATAGGTCTGCGCGGTTCCGGCCAGCAACGCAGCGCCAATCGCTTTGGCATCGAAACAGTCAAACCAGCCGGGACCATTGCGCGGGGTCATATTTTCAAGGCTGACAAAGGTCGCGGCAAGCTCAGAATTGGCAAGCGTCGTAGTAAAACAGGCGCGATAGCGGATTGGCGAGCTGTCCGCATCTATGGCGTGAAAGTCGCTATAGATTATGGTTTCAGATCGGCCAGTATCCAGCGATACCAGTTCAACATCTGCGCCTGGATTCGGCGAAATAGTGCTGTAGAACCCATAAATCTGAACATAATACAGAAATGCTCCGGCGATCAGGGCGCTCGCAACGATAAGAATGCCGACAAATTTACCACTCATACGCCAGAATCCACCTTTGCGGCTTCAAAACCTCCTGCGTTGGTTTGCACAAAAGCATCCGCACATTGTTTTGCCAATGCCCGCACCCGACCAATATAGGCCTGACGTTCAGTGACCGAAATCACGCCACGCGCGTCCAGCAGGTTGAAAATGTGGCTGGCCTTGATGCACTGATCATAGGCGGGATGCGCCATGACGATACGTTTACCGGTTTTGGGATCCTCTGCCGAATGGGACAGGATGGCCGCGCATTCGGCCTCGGCGTCTTCAAAATGGCGCAACAATATCTGCGTGTCGGCCACGTCGAAATTCCAGCGGGCGTATTCTTCTTCGGTTTGTTTGAAAACATCACCATAGGTCAACGGGATCGGCGCATCCGGGTCATTAAACGGCATGTCCATCACATGTTCGACGCCCAGCACATACATTGCCAACCGTTCAAGACCATAGGTCAATTCACCCGAAACCGGTTTGCAATCATGGCCGCCAACCTGTTGGAAATACGTGAATTGTGACACTTCCATGCCGTCGCACCAGACCTCCCAGCCTAGTCCCCAGGCGCCCAAAGTCGGGCTTTCCCAATCGTCTTCGACAAAGCGAATGTCATGCAGATCCATATCAATTCCGATCGCCGCGAGCGAGCCGAGATAGAGGTCCTGCAGGTTCGGGGGGCTGGGTTTGATCAACACCTGATACTGGTAATAATACTGCAACCGGTTCGGGTTTTCGCCATAACGCCCATCTGTCGGGCGACGCGAAGGCTGCACATAGGCCGCGGCCCATGGCGT
>JAHRVZ010000051.1 GCA_019090405.1 Paracoccaceae bacterium | reverse complement strand
CTGCTGATTGAGGACGAGCCGAACATAACCGAAGCTATTCGTTTTTTGCTGTCCCGCGATGGATGGCGCGTTGAAACTCATGCCAACGGCACGGATGCGGTCGAGACTATTCGCGCGGCATCGCCTGATCTGGTTATTCTGGATGTGATGTTGCCGGGCAAAAGCGGCATGGAAGTATTGCGCGACCTAAGAGAGCTGGATGAATTACGGGACATGCCGGTGCTGATGTTGACGGCGCGAGGCCAGATGCGCGACCGGGAAATGGCGGAAAAGGCCGGGGCCAGCCGATTTATGACCAAACCGTTCTCAAATGCCGAAGTGCTAAGCGCGGTTCGTGACTTGCACGCACAAGCGTCCCAATCATGATTTCGGTCCGATGAGCGACGACAGATCATCGCCTTTGGTGTTTCTTGAACACCAAAGTTATCGCCGCAATCGACTGGCTGATGCGGCGCGATTGTTACCTGTCATCGGCGCCGCCGTGCTGTCCGTGCCATTGCTATGGCCCGGTGCAGATTCGGCAACTGTGCTTGCCGGTGAGGCAGAAGCCGTGCGGATGTCCAAGGCGATCCTTTATATTTTCGGAACCTGGGCCGGGCTGATTGCGCTAAGTGTCGTTTTCGGCATGGCGGCGCGGCGCTGGGGTCAATCCGATGGGCCACAGCGGTCGGGGCAGGGCTAAATGGCATCGTTAAACATGCTGATTTTTGTCTGTATCAGCTATGTGGCGCTGCTGTTTATCGTCGCCTTCGTCGCTGACCGGCTGGCCGCAAAGGGACGCAGCACCTGGCTTCGCTCACCCATTATTTATACATTGTCACTGTCGATTTATTGCACCGCCTGGACCTTTTATGGTGCCGTTGGTTATGCGGCGCGCTCGGGATTAGAGTTTATTACCATCTACTTAGGGCCAACACTGGTCATGATTGGCTGGTGGTGGGGGCTGCGGAAATTGGTGCGGATTGGCCGTAGCCAGCGCATCACTTCGATCGCTGACCTGGTATCGTCGCGTTATGGTAAATCCAACCTTCTGGCGATTTTTGTGACCATTCTGGCGGTGATTGGTGTAACGCCGTATATCGCTTTGCAATTGCAGTCGATCACCCTGTCTTTTTCGATCTTCTCCGAGGCTGACCCATCCGGAGCCAACTATAGCGAGACCGCAACAGTGTTTTGGGTCGCTGCCGGGTTAGCCGTGTTTGCCGTGTTGTTTGGCACCCGGAATCTGGATGCAAACGAACGTCACCACGGCGTTGTCACTGCCATCGCGCTTGAGGCCGTGGTCAAGCTGTTTGCCTTGTTGGCGGTCGGTGTCTTTGTGGTCTGGGGACTGTCTGGTGGTGTCACAGAAACCATGGCGCGCATTGATGCCTCGGAAATTGGTCAATGGCAGATGAAAAGCGGTCGTTGGACGGCGATTACATTTCTGGCCGCTGCCGCGTTCATCTGTCTGCCCCGGATGTTTCAGGTGATGGTGGTTGAAAACGATGACGAGAGGCATTTGCGCACGGCGGCCTGGGCTTTTCCGTTGTACCTGTTGATGATGAGCCTGTTTGTAGTGCCGATCGCCGTTGTTGGGCTGGACCTGCTGCCAGCCGGATCAAATCCGGATATGTTTGTTCTGACGGTCCCGCTTAGTCAGGGGCGTGACGGGTTGGCAATGCTGGCGTTTCTGGGCGGTTTTTCGTCCGCCACTTCGATGGTGATCGTCGCGGCCATGGCGTTGTCTACGATGGTTTCAAACCATATCGTCATGCCGATCTGGCTGTCTTATCGCGGTGGCGGTGCGTCTGTATCAGGTGACGTGCGAAGCGTCGTTTTGTTGTCACGGCGCGTGTCGATCGCGGTCATCATGGGGCTTGGCTATTTCTATTTCCGCCTCTCAGGAGGCGGCGCTGCACTGGCCTCGATCGGGTTAATCGCCTTCGCCGGAATTGCGCAGATATTGCCAGCATTGCTGGGCGGCATTTTTTGGCGCGGGGCAACCAAGGTCGGCGCTTTGGCCGGGCTAAGCGTTGGGTTCGCCCTATGGGTTTATACCCTGTTGTTGCCGGGGGTGGGCGCTGGGCTGGTTTCCGATGCGGTCATACAGCACGGACCATTCGGGATCGGTTGGTTGCGGCCGCAGGCGCTGTTTGGAATTACCGGGTTGGACCCTTTGGTGCATTCGGTGATGTGGAGCATGGCGTTGAATGCCAGTGCTTTTACACTGGTGTCGCTGTTTGGCTTTCCCAGCCCGATTGAGCGATTGCAAGGTGCACAATTCGTCAACGTATTTGACCATTCCAGCGGCCCGCGTGGCTGGTCTGGTTCCGTCGCGCAAGTCGAAGACCTGATGATCATGTCCCAGCGTATCCTAGGCGCTGCCGAGGCAAATGCGCTGTTTCAGCGACAGGCAGTTTTGCAGGGCGGGCGCGGTCATCTGCCGGATCCGACTCCGACATTTTTGCAAACACTTGAACGAGAATTGTCCGGTTCGGTTGGTGCCGCGACCGCCCACGCGATGGTCGGGCAGATTGTTGGTGGATCGTCGGTATCAGTGCAGGATCTGATGGCGGTTGCCGATGAAAGCGCGCAGTTGCTGGAATATTCCAGCCAGCTAGAGGCAAAATCGACCGAATTGGCCCGTACCGCTCGGCAATTGCGCGAAGCCAACGAAAAACTGACCCAGATCAGCCTGCAAAAGGATTCGTTTCTTAGTCAGGTCAGCCATGAGTTGCGCACACCGATGACGTCGATCCGGGCTTTTTCCGAAATCTTACGCGATACCAGCGGTTTGGCTGAAGATGAACAAAGCCGATATGCGACCATCATTCTGGACGAGGCTATGCGTTTGACCCGGTTGCTTGATGACCTTCTGGACTTAAGTGTTCTGGAAAGCGGTCAGGTGACACTGAACTTGCGCGAAGGCGTGTTGGTTGATGTGCTTGACCATGCTGTTTCAACGGTGGTGGCTGGGGCGGATGTTCCGCTTATCGTTAGACGCCGTCGCGCCGGTGAGAAAGTTGCGCTGAAATCTGATCTGGATCGTTTGGCGCAGGTTTTTATCAATCTGATCGCCAACGCGCAGAAATATTGCGATGCCGAGCGGCCCGAACTGACCATTACTGCGCATCACATCGGTGGGCAACTGGTGGTGGATATGATCGACAATGGCAGCGGCATTCCTGCGGATGTGCAGGCAATGGTGTTTGAAAAATTCGCCCGCGTTAACGCTGAAAAAGCCGGTGGGGCCGGGCTTGGACTGGCTATCTGTCGCGAGATCATGCACCGGCTGGGTGGCGACATTACCTATCTCACAGGCCAGACCGGCGGCGCGTTTCGGGTGACAATGCCGCTTACATTGCCGCAATCGACAGAGCTTGCCGCGCAATAAACCGCTGGCTTGTAAAGAAAATTGTAACCAACCTTGCGCTACACCTGACCTATAGCGGCCATTGGGCGCAGGGTAGGGACTATGACGACCGAGCAAAGCGCATCAGCCGTCCAACGCAAGTTGGCAGCCGCAACCAGTGGCAAGCAGACCGGCGAACGCACCGCATTGCGGGCGTTGCGGCTTGGGTTGGCGCGCGCGGCGACGGCGGTTTGTGATTTGCCCGTTGCGGTTATTGGCGCCACCCAACGGCGTGCCGACAGCGACGATGTGGCCGATTATATCCGAGATGACTGGTTGCTGTTGTTGCTGGACGGACCCGGGGGTCAGATTGGCGCGATGCTATTCTGCCCTGACAGTATTGCCTCTTTGATTCAGCATCAAACCATGGGGGCAGTGTCTGGTGGCACTGATAATGGCAGACCATTTACAGAAACGGACGCGGCCATGGTGGCGCCTTTGGTAGATGGAATGCTGCAAAGGGCAAGCGATCTGGTGCAAGTGGCCGCGGATGTAAGGTGTTTAACGGCCTATAGGTTTGGCGCCCGTTCTGAGGACGCACGCTCGTTGGCGTTGACGTTGGAAGCAGATCAATACCGGGTGTTTGAGCTGTCATTGGATTTTGCGGGCGGGATTGCACAGGGCAACGCCTGTCTGATCTTACCTGAACCGCCAGAACCAGAAAAACCCAAAACGCGCAGCAAAAGCGGGCCGTGTTTGAACGACGCTATCGGCGGGGCTAACGCTGAATTGCAGGCAGTGATTTGTCGGATGCGGATACCTTTGGCTGAACTGTCAGCAATGTCACCTGGTGATGTCGTTCCTTTAAGCATGGGGCGATTTGACAAAACGGAATTGTTGGCCATTTCAGGGCAACCTGTCACCAGCGGGCAGTTGGGGCAGGCGGGTGGGTTCCGGGCGGTTCGGCTGGCCGGATTCGTACCGCAACTGGCGGCAATCCCGGATGATTTTGACCTAACCCTGGATCTGCCAGCCCCTGTTTCAGAGCCGGTCCTGAACTCAATAGATATTGAATCGTCAGTTTTATCAGAACTCGAGCCTGACACAAAAACCGAACCACTGTCATCATCCGTGGATGAAGATGCCTTGTTTGCCGGTCTAAGCGAAGATGAGGTCGTGCTTGAAATATCAGAGCTTGCAGGTCTTGACCTCACCGACCCTGCGGATGAGTCAGAGAAAGAAACGTCAGATTCCTAGGCAGTTGTCATCCGTCAATATCGCGTTTTGTAAGGGCTGTCAGTTACCTGACATCTCTACCAGTCGTGGCCGCAATTCACTCAGATCATATCCAGCGTTGTTTGTTGTCGCCAAAATGTCGTCAGTGGGCATTGTATCCGCCTGACCCAGCGCCCAGATCACCGAACAGCGTGTGCCCGAGGCGCAATAGGCCAGAACCGGTCCAGCCGAGGCTGCAATCATGTCTCGCTGACGCGCAATATTATCGGGCGTCATGGTCTGATGGGTCAGCTCAAGAACCTGAAAATCAAGACCAGCCGCAATGGCCGCGTCGCGGATCACGTCTGATTGATGGCTGGCCGGCACCTCGGCATTTGGCCGATTGCAGATCACCGTAGTGAAACCGGAATTGGCAGCAGCAACAAGGTCATCGACGCTAATCTGCGGCGAAACGAAATAGCGGGGTGTTATCTGACGAGGTTCCATAGTCGTGTCCTTTACGCGGTCGCTGCCAGCCTGTCCAGCCGCACGCCAATTGACGGGGCCGCGCCCATGCCCAGCAGCATCGCCGCGAGAAAGACCAATCCACCTATACCGCCATAACTAAGCGAGGCAATCGCCGGGCCCGGGCACAATCCAGCAAGGCCCCAACCCATGCCAAACATGACCGACCCTGTAATCAGCCGATGATCAAACACCGGATCAGCCGGGGCCGGAAAATCACCACCCACCAAAGGTTTACGCCCTTTGGTGAACCGCCAGGCAAAGAACATCGGAACGATTGCACCCCCCATGACAAAGGCCAAAGTTGGATCCCAGGCGCCGAATATATCCAGCCAGCCCTGTACTTTGGTGGTGTCGGTCATGCCGGACAGGAACAGGCCCGCGCCAAACAGGCTGCCTGCAATCAATGATATCAAAATACGCATTAGATCAGCCCCAGAATTTGGCGGAACAACACCAGCGTGACGCCACCCGCAAGAATGTAAAACACCGTCGCCACGATGCCACGTAAGGACAGGCGCGAGATTCCGCAAACGCCGTGCCCGGATGTACAGCCATTGGCAATGCGCGTGCCAACACCAACCAACAGACCGCCAGCGATGATGACGCCAAAATTACTGGTCAGATGAGTGCTGACGACGCCTTTGCCATATAGCGGCATCAACAGGACCGGCATGATCACCACAGCCGCCAGAAACACCAACCTCTCGATCGTGGTGTTGCGTCCGCTACCATCAACCAATCCGCCAATGATGCCGCTGGCCCCCATGATTTTGCCGTTGCCCAGCAAATACACAGCTCCGCCAAGCCCGATCAGCCCGCCACCGACGAGACCCCAGATCCAGTCTT
>JAHRVZ010000050.1 GCA_019090405.1 Paracoccaceae bacterium | reverse complement strand
ACAAAGCGTCTGAGTTCTGGCGATTGTTCACGCCAAATTGGCTGATACACGCTGATTACACCAAAAAACCCTATTCTGAGGGCAAAATGACCCCAAATTGGCGAACCTGTGAAGGTTGCACCATTGCACCCAAACCCCAGACAACCTAGCGTAATCCGCAACACATATGATGAGGCAGGACATAGTGGTGTTTTCTACAATTTCGCGGGCGGCAACTGTCGCAATTGCAATCGTTTTGGCGGCTCCGATGGTCGCTTCCGAGAATGTTGGATCGGGTGCTTATCTGGCTGGACGACACGCGGTCTATTCCAGCGATTTTGCTTCGGCCGCGCGATATTACACGCTGGCCTTGGCGCAGGATATCGACAACCCACAATTGATGGAAAATGTCACCCTGTCGCAGACGGCTTTGGGCCAATTGAAACGCGCATTGCCGGTCGCTGCTCGAATGGAAAGCCTTGGGATACGCAGTCAGATAGCCCACATGGTGGTTATTGCGGATTTGATTGTAAATGAGGATTACGAGGCGTTGCTGGCCCGCGACAGTGATACAAAAAGTGTCGGCGATCTTGTTGATGGCTTGTTGTCGGCCTGGGCTCAGATGGGCAACGGGTCAGTTGCGCTGGCACTCGAAGAATTTGAGGCTGTTGCCAAGCAAAGCGGGCTAAGTGGTTTTGCACTTTATCACAAGGCATTGGCGCTGGCATTAGAGGGAGAATTTGAAAGTGCAGAAGAAATTTTTGCAGACCAGGACAATAGTCAAAGCCTGCTGACCCGTCGTGGCCTTGTGGCGCGGGTGCAAATTCTGTCGCAGTTGGGGCGCAATGACGATGCGTTGGAAATACTGGCCGATGGGTTCAGCTCGCAACTTGATCCAAGCCTGACCGAATTGGCCGATCGACTGGCGGCCGGTGAGAAATTGCCATTCAATCAGGTCACGTCCGTGCGCGATGGAATGGCCGAAGTATTCTATACCATCGGAGCCGCCTTGAACGGCGAAGCCGCTGATGAATACACGCTGGTTTACGCCCGCGTCGCCGGATATCTGCGACCTGACCATATCGAAGCAACGCTGCTTAGCGCGCAGTTGTTGGATTCACTGGGGCAGTATGGTTTGGCCGTAGAAACCTATAAAAAGATACCACGAACCAGTTCAGATTATCACGCAGCCGAACTTGGCCGTGCCGAAGCGTTACGGCGCGCCGCCAAGCCTGATGCTGCGATTGAAGTGCTTGAAAGGCTGGCATTGGACAACCCAACCTTGCCTTTGGTTCATTCGTCATTGGGCGATCTTTTACGCCAGCAAGAAGACTATACCAAAGCGATTTCCGCTTATGACAAGGCGCTTGAGTTCACTGAAGAAGGTGACAGATCACAATGGTTTTTGCTATATGCACGCGGCATATCCCATGAACGTCTTGACAACTGGGACGAGTCTGAGGCCGATTTTCGCAAGGCACTGGAACTGAACCCGGATCAGCCGCAGGTGTTGAATTATTTGGGCTATTCGCTGGTCGAAAAGCAAGGGAATATGGACGAAGCCCTTGATATGATTGAACGCGCGGTCGCGGCACGTCCTGACAGCGGCTATATTATCGACAGTCTTGGCTGGGTACTTTACCGACTTGGCCGTTACGAAGAGGCCGTGGCGCCAATGCAGAAAGCCGGTGAATTGTTGCCGATAGACCCAGTGGTCAACGACCATCTGGGCGATGTGTTCTGGGCTGTTGGACGCAAACTCGAAGCCGAATTTCAATGGAAACGCGCCCTGTCATTTATTGACCCGGATGATACCGATAGCGAGGCTGACCCGGACCGAATTCGACGCAAGATCGAAGTTGGCCTGGATCAGGTGCTGTCTGAAGACGGCGACGAGCCGTTGAAGGTGGTGAATGACGATGGCTAGGGCATTTGCTCCGGCCAAGATCAACCTGACTTTACATGTGACAGGGCAGCGCGCGGATGGTTTTCATTTGCTCGATTCTCTGGTGGTGTTCGCAGAAATTGGCGATCAGGTTTCGGTGTCCCGGCTTGATCGTATGCGATTGCAGGTGACTGGCCCATTGGCAGCAGGGGTGCCAGATGGGGCGGACAATCTGGTGCTTCGGGCGGCGCGTTTAACGGGCGTGGCGGGGGCTGACATCATACTTGAGAAACACCTGCCAATGGCCGCTGGGATTGGCGGCGGGTCATCTGACGCCGCCGCAGTTATTCGCGCCATGGTGCAAAGTCACGGTATCCCTATTCCGGATAATGTTCTGGACCTAGGGGCAGATGTACCGGTATGTTTGATGGCCAAATCCGCCCGTATGTCGGGGATTGGCGAAACTGTTGTGGCCGTTGATCAGATGCCGACCTTACACGCTGTTCTGGTCAATCCGGGTATCGCGATCAGCACGCCCAAGGTATTTCACGCACTTGATCGACGCGATGGGGCTGCAATGGACGATATCCCAAAGTTTGCTGATGCAATGGATTGCGTTCAATGGTTACGCCGTCAGCGCAATGATTTGCAGCCTGCGGCGATCAAGCTGGCTCCGGCTATCAGCGACGTGTTGACCGCTTTGGGCCAGTCCGGGGCAATATTTGCCAGGATGAGTGGGTCAGGCGCGACCTGTTTTGGGCTTTATGAATCAGAGATTGCCGCACGTTCAGCGGCAAGAACACTGAGTACTGACAATACTGGCTGGTGGGTTCAGTCAACCAGCCTGGCAGCTAACTAAATTCAGCTGGATGACAAAACCGATCAGGCCAGACGGGCGACCACGAAATCAGAAATTTCGTGCAGCAAAGTGCGGATTGGATGTTCCGGAAGTCCGCTAAGCGACAGTTTGGCCTTATTGGCCCAACCAGTGGCATCAGCGCGCGTCGCCTCAAGCGTTTTGTACTTGGCCATCAATTCCAAAGCATGCTCTAGATCGCCGTCTGATTGCTGACCTTTCTCGATGGTCCTGATCCAGAATGCGCGCTCGTCGTCAGTCGCCTGTGCAACCGCCTTGATCACCGGAGGCGTCAGTTTACGCTCGCGGAAATCATCTCCTATGTTTTTACCGGTGTTGGTGCTGTCACCCTGATAGTCAAGCAGATCGTCAGTAATCTGAAACGCAATCCCCAAGGCATCGCCATAGTCAAATAGCGCCTGTATATGCGATTGTGGTGCCGCCGCGATTACGCCGCCAACTTCGGTTGCCGCAGAAAATAGCGCTGCGGTCTTACCTCGGACGATTTGCAGGTACATGTCCTCGTCCGTGCGCAGATCTTGCGCTGCAGTAAGTTGCAACACTTCGCCTTCGGCAATAGTTGCAGATGCATTGGCAAGGATATCCAGTACCCGCAACGACCCTGTCTCGACCATCAACTGAAAGCCGCGTGCAAACAGATAGTCACCGACCAATACGCTGGATTTATTGTCCCAAAGCAGGTTGGCGGTCGGACGTCCCCGGCGCTGCCCGCTTTCGTCAACCACATCATCATGCAAAAGCGTGGCCGTGTGAATGAATTCAACCGTCGCTGCGAGCTTGACCGCATCCGGGCCAGCACTGCCACACAGACGCGCCGCCGCCAGTGTCAGCATAGGGCGCATTCGTTTGCCGCCAGCGCTGACCAGATGCGCGGTGACTTCGGGGATGCGCGGCGCATGTTGTGACGTCATACGATCACGAATCAGCGCATCAACTGCGGCCATGTCGTCGCTTAGCAGGTCGGCAAGCCGGTCAAGCGGAAGGTTTTCTGGGTCGCTTTTCATCACACTCCTGCGACAAGTCTCGACAATAGGTAAGACTTGCCCTTACATCTTGTTTTATGAAGGAACTT
>JAHRVZ010000445.1 GCA_019090405.1 Paracoccaceae bacterium | reverse complement strand
CTGTTTGCCAACGAAATGGCGCAGAAAGTCACCAATGAGGCGCTGCAAATCCATGGTCACAACGGTTACACCCGTGAATATCCGATGGAACGCATGGTGCGCGATGCGCGCGGTTTCGCTCTGGGAGGCGGCACAGTTGAGATCCTGCGCAACACCATCGCCGCATTGACCTATGGTCACAGTTTCGACCAGCGTCGCGGTTAAGGGGGCCAGCACATGCACATCAATAATCTGACCCCTGAACAGATCGCGTTGCAGGATGCGGCACGAAAACTGGCACAGGAAGTGTTCAAGGAAACCGCCGGACGCTGGGACGCCGAAGGCACATATCCTGAGGAAAATCACAAACGCCTGTCCGATCTGGGCTATCTTGGCATGACCATCCCCGAGGAATATGGCGGTGATGGTGCTTCGTTGGTGGATGTCTATCTGGTGATCGAAGAAATCGCCAAGGTCGATATGAACACGGCGCTGATCGTGCATGACCAGAACGTATCGCCGCGTATCATTGCCACCTGCGGGTCGGACGAATTGAAACAGGCGTTTCTGCCACGTTTCGCCCGTGGTGAAATTGAATGTTCCATCGCCTGGACCGAACCACAAGCCGGGTCAGATGCGACGGCAGTTACCACTTCGGTGCGGCCAACGGATGGCGGCTATGTGCTGAATGGCGGTAAGATATTCACCACTTTCGGGGATCGCGCCGATTATCTGCTGGTCTATGCGCGGTTCTGTGACAGCAAAGGCGCACGCGGGATTGGCACGATTCTGGTCAAACGCGACAGCCCCGGCGTGACGATTCATATCCTTGAACAAAAGATGGGCGCACGCGGCTGTAACGAATGCGAAATCCATTTCGACGACGTGTTTGTACCTGCCGATCATGTGGTGACAGAAGGCGTGGCCGACAATTCCAGCGGCTTTGTCAAACCCATCGGAGTCTATAACGCCACTCGCACCGGCATGGGCGTTCTGGCGTTGGGCGTCGCCGAAGGCGCGTTTGATGAGGCGCGCAATTACATGAAAACCCGAAGCCAGTTCGGCAAGACCCTGTCGGAAATGCAGGGGTTGCAATGGATGATGGCGGACATGCGCATCCAGATCGAGGCCGCACGGGCCATGTGTTACAACGCGTTGCAAATGATAGATAATGGTCGGCCTGATCCTGTCCTTTGTTCGATTGCCAAGTTGCAAGCGACTGAAATGGCACAAAAAGTCACCCATGACGCGATGCAGATGTTTGGTGGCTATGGTTATTTCGGCTCGCTGCCGCTGGAACGTATGGTGCGTGATGTGCGGATGCTGACAATCACTGGCGGCACCACGCAAATTCACAAAAACTCAATCGCTGCGGCAATCTTTCGGGATTGAATGCCAAAACAAGACGGGGAGAGATCATTTGAGCGAAGAAATCACAAAAGAAATCACGGTTGAACAGACAGGTGGTCTGGCGACGGTATCGCTGAACCGGCCAGACAAGTTGAATGCGCTGACGTTGGATATGCGGGCTGATCTGCTAAAGGTGTTTCGCCGTCTGGACGCTGACACAAATGTGCGCGCGGTCCTGCTTCGGTCCGAGGGGCGGGCGTTCTGTGCCGGGGCAGATGTGTCGTCGATGGGCAAGGACAACATTATCGGTGATCGCGACCGGGTGTTGCGGGCGCATCAGATGATTCTGGCGATCCATAATATCAACAAACCGGTGATCTGCGCCCTGCGTGGTGCCGCGGTCGGGGTTGGCCTTAGCATTGCGTTGGCCTGCGATGTTATTGTCGCCTCTGACACTGCCAAGCTGGCGCTGGTTTTCAAAAAGATTGGGTTGGCGATGGATGGAGGCGCCGCCTATTTCCTGAACAATCTGATTGGTCGCCAACGCACTATTGATCTGGCCTATAGTGCACGAACAGTCCGCGCGGATGAGGCGCTGACGCTTGGGCTGGTGTCGCAGGTGCATTCTGACGAGGCTATGGACGCCGCGGCGCGCGCCTATGCCACTGAACTGGCGGCAGGCCCGACATTTGCCTTTGCTGCCAACAAACGCATGTTGCGGCTTTCGCAATCGCCCTCGCTTGAGGCGTTTCTGGATGTCGAAATCATGGCTCAGGGCCAGGTTGTCAAAAGCCAGGATCACGCCGAAGGGGCCAAGTCTTTTCTTGAAAAACGCCCGCCGGTATTTCAGGGTCTCTGATACGGGCACTCGAACTTAAACCATTAGGGGAGGACGCAATGCAATTACTGATGAAAGCGACCGATTCAATATCAAGACTTCTGATGATTTTTTCAATCATCTTTGCAGGGGCTATGATGTTGCATGTGACACTTGACGTGATTCTGAGCCAGTTCATCGCCGAGCCATTGCCCGGAACTGTTGAAATCGTGTCGGGCTATTATATGGTCGCGCTGGTGTTTTTACCGCTGGCGTTTGTCGAACTGAAAAACGAACATATCCATGTGGATGTTTTGTATTCACATATACCTGACCGGGGCAAAACCATTCTCGACATTTTTGCGCTTGCACTTTCGACTGTCTATCTAAGCCTGATGACCTATCGAACCTGGTTGGACGCGCTGGAAAAGTTTGAGGTCGGCGAATACTCGATGGGGATGTTCAGCGTGGCACTGTGGCCCGGACGTTTCTTTGTGCCGATAGGTTGCGCGGTACTGACGGTGGCTTTGCTGCTGAAACTCATTCGTCGTCCCTTTACGGACGCGGATATGCAATCTGAACCTTCTGATATGACCGCCGGAGGCACCACCTGATGTCATTTTTTGCAACCGGTATATCCGGTATCGTCCTGGTCATCGTTCTGGTCCTGATGCGGGTGCCAATCGCGGTGGCGCTGGGGCTGGTTTCATTTGCCGGCTTTTGGTTCATGCTGGGCAGCGCCCCGGCATGGGGGTTGCTGACAGCAATCCCTTACGATTTCGCGGCGCACTGGACCCTTAGTTCGATCCCAATGTTCCTGCTGATGGGCTATATCTGCTATCAGACCGAGCTGACCAAAGGCATCTTTCGCGCCGCGCGGGTCTGGCTTTCATTCCTGCCCGGTGGGCTGGCGGTGGCCAGCATCGGTGGTGCGGCCCTGTTTTCGGCGGCCTCCGGGTCCAGTCTGGCAACGGCGGCTGCCATGGGGCGCATCGCCGTGCCCGAGATGTTGCAACGCAAATACGATCCGGGCCTAAGTGCCGCGGTCGTGGCGGCGGCTGGCACGATGGGGTCGCTGATCCCACCCAGTATCATCCTGATCATCTATGGCATCTTTGCCGAGGTGGCGATCAGCAAGCTGTTTCTGGCTGCCATCGTGCCCGGATTGCTGACCATGGTCGGCTATACGCTGGTGATCGTGATCCGCTGTTCACTGAACCCGTCGCTTGCCCCCAAGGTAGATGAGACCATCACCAACCGCGATCGTTTTGCGGCGCTGGGGGAAACCTGGCCGGTGATGGCGTTGATTGTCGGGGTGTTTGGCGGTCTGTTTACCGGTGTGTTTACACCGACCGAGGCAGGGGCTGTCGGGGCGTCGATGTCGTTTGCCATCGCGGCGGCGCGCCGAACGTTGAACTGGAGAGTTACCAAAGTCGCTTTGATGGATACGGCCAAGACCACGGCGGCAATTTTCATCATCGCCATCGGTGCAAATCTGTTTACCCGGTTTCTGGCCATTAGCGGCGTGCCTGCAGCGATGTCGGCGGCGGTGATCGAAATGGGGGCCGGATACCTTTTGTTGGTACTTGGCACGGCGGTGATCTTCCTGTTGCTTGGAATGATCCTTGATCCATTGGGTATCATGCTGTTGACGCTGCCGATCCTGCTGCCGATATTTGAGGCCCAGCACATCAGCCTGATCTGGTTCGGCCTGTTGGCGACCAAGCTGGTTGAAATGGGGCTTATAACGCCGCCTGTCGGGCTGAATGTGTTTGTTATCAAAGGCATTGTCGGTGACGCCGTGCCGATCAGCGCGATCTTCAAAGGCGTTCTCTGGTTCCTGTTCGCCGACCTGTTTGTGCTGGCAATCATGATCTGGTTCCCGCAGTCTGTCCTGTACCTGCCTGGGCTGGCAAACTAGCGGCTGGCCTGAAACGTAAACAAATAACGCCGGCCACCGGCAAAATGACCCCCCGACGGCACGCTGCCAAACGGGGGGCGCACCATTCAACACAACAAAGAGGAAGAAAATGAAAAGCTTTAGCAAACTGGTCGCCACAGCGACCGCAACTGCCTTTCTTATGGCCGCCGGTGCTACGGTTGCCGAGGAACGCGTGACAATCAGCAGCTGGACCTCGCCCAAGCATCCAACTTCAAAAGGGCACCAGTCTTATGCCGATCTGACCGAGGCTGCCTTTCCTGATGCGTTCGATTTCAAAGTATTCAACGGCGGCGCGCTGTTGGGTGCAAAACCAACATTGTCGGGCCTGCGCGATGGTGTCGCCCAAATGGGTATCCTGGCGCTGACCTATTTCAAAGCAGAACTGCCTTATGCGCAGATGGTTGCCGATATGGCGCTGATGGGTGACAACCAATACGTGATGACCGGGGCCACATCCGAGTTCGTTATGCTGAACTGCGCGCCCTGCCTGGAAGAGTTCTCAAAGAACGGCATTGTCATGCTGGGCGGACTTAGCACAGCGCCTTATGTTCTGATCAGCAAAGAGCCGATTGTTACAATAGAAGACATGCAGGGTGTTAAACTGCGCACCGGCGGCAGCGCCTGGGATCGCTGGGCCGTGACCGTTGGCGCAACACCTGTTGGTGTTCCGACCAGTGAAATGCATGACGCATTGGGCCACGGTGTGGTCAATGCAGCGGTGCAGCCTGTTGGCGCTCTCAAAAGTCACAGCCTGATTGATGTGGCCAAGCACCTGACCACGCTGCCGCTTGGCACCTACCACTCTGCCGGCAACTTCTTTGTTGGCAAATCGTTCTGGGACGGCCTGTCTGACGAACAGAAAACGCAACTCATGGCCAATATCCCCCTTGCGTCGGCTTTGACCGAAAAAGGCTATGGTGATGTCGACGAAGAGGTCTTGATCGAGGCCGCTGGCCTTGGCCTTACCGTGCACGAGCCATCGCCGGAACTGCTTGCCAATATCACCGCGTTCCGCACGGCGGATTTGGCTGACATTGCCAAGATCGCCAGCGAAAAGCATGGTATTGATAATCCAGCTCCGTTGTTGGAAACCTATGTTGCATTGATCGAAAAATGGAATGGTCTGGTCGAGCCGATTGGCAACGACACTGATGCTTTTGCCGCGTTGCTTGAGCAAGAGATCTACTCCAAGATCGACTTTACCAAATACCCTAACTAGGTGTTTTGAATGCTGACCCGTGCCCGATTTTGTCGGGCACGGGTTTTTTTATGGACACGGTTTTATTGTGGAATTGTGAGGCTTTGTCGCCTGATTCGGCTGGTGTCAGACGCATCGGATCGGAAAGCCACAAAATCAGCGACATGACTATTCTCATATAAATAGACCGAGCCTTGAGCCGGACCTTTGCGGTCACATATCGTTTGTTCAAGACCTGACTAAACCCACCAATTTCTAGCCGTGCAGTTCGGTAGTGCAGGTTCTCATGTCCGAGAACGGCCTGCAACGTTTACTCTGGCAGAAGTTGCGCCGCCTCCCGACGGCCCAGTTTGTGCATTACCCACGTCGGGATCAGCGCGATCAGAAAGACTGCAGTTACCGCCAGAAACCCATCTCTGAATGCCGCTGTTGACGCTTGAATCGCGATTGTTTGTCCCAGAAAACCTGCGGCGGCTGGCATGATTTGCGTATCAGGAAGACCCGCAGTATGGATCATCGCGGACACTTGTCGCAACAGCTCCATCGTGGCGGAATTGTCGCTGGTCTGGGTTGCAGCAAAGGCGTCGGCATGAAGCATGGTGCGCCGCTCCATGAACACCGCCAGAAGGTTGACGCCAAAGGCTCCGCCCAACTGACGGATAAAGTTCATGGCGCCCGAGCCCTGACCGATCAGAGAAGGTGGCAACACCTGAAGCGAGCCGGCCGAGATCGCCGGAAACACCAGCCCCAGGCCGATGCGCGACAGGACCGTCCACCAGGCCAGGGTCCAGAAAGCGGTGTTGATCTCGACCCGGGACGTCAGCCAGGACGACCAGGCAAAAACCGCCATGCCAAGCCCGATCAACACCGTCGCCGGGACTCTGTCCGACAGCCTGCCGGCAATCGGAAAGACCAGCAGCATTACAAACCCCGACGGCATCAGTAACAACCCCGCCTGAGTCGGCGTAAGCCCCTGAATGGTCTGTACAAACAGCGGTACCAGATAGGTTGATCCAAACAGACCCGCCCCCATGATGAAGGCCACCACCGAGGCGGCGACAAACGGCACATTGGAGAACAGGCGCATATCAAGCATAGGTTTACTGGTCTGAAACTCCCACCAGACAAAACCGATAGCCGAGGCCGCGGCGATGGCGAATTGCAGCAGGATCACATCCGATCCCCAGCCCATTCTTTGCGCATTGGTCAGAGCGTTCAGTATGGTGCCCAGAAACGCCACCAGAAACCCCAGCCCGATCCAGTCGAAGCCCGGTCGCGGCCCGGTTTCTTCGCGCCCCGGAAGGAACACGTTGGCCAGCACGATCGCCAGCCCGGCAAAAGGCAGTCCAAGGTAAAACACATAGCGCCAGTCAAACGCATCAATCAGCAAGCCGCCGATCCATGGGCCCAGTGCCGGAGCCAGAACCACGCCGATCCCGAAAATGCCCATGGCTGCCCCGCGTTCGTCTGGCCGGAAAACCTTGAACAGCAGGATCATCGCCATCGGCTGAACGATACCTGCCGCCGACCCCTGAATGACCCGCGCCAATGTCAGGATGGTTTCATTCGGGGCAATCCCCCCCAGCAAAGAGCCAAAGCTGAACACCGCCAGCGCGATAGTCGTCACAAGGCGCTGCCCAAAGGCGCGGTTGGCCCAGTCTGACAACAACATTGTACCGGTCATCGCCGCCAGAAATCCGGTCGACAGCCACTGGGCCTGAACCGGACTGATGCCAAACGCCCCCATCACTGCCGGGATTGCCACGTTGACAATAGTGGCCGACAGAACAACCGAAATTGTGGCGATCATCACGGTGCCAGTGGCGTACCATTTATAGGCCGGCCCGTAGCGCTCGAACATCGCGTCAATCGGTGACATCGACGCTCAGTTCCACCATCATGCCGGGAGATAGGATCGCGCCGCCGGTGTCGATTGACACGCGGATTGGCAGGCGCTGGGTGACTTTGGTAAAGTTGCCACTGGGGTTGGGGCTGGGAAGTAGTGCAAACTGGCTGGTCGCGGCACCGCCCAGACGTTCAACCGTACCGTGAAATTCCTGGTCCGGATAGGCATCAACCTTGATGGTCGCGGGGGCGCCAAGGGCGATTTTGCGGAAATTGGTTTCCTTGACATTGGCATTGACCCAGACCCGGTCAGGCTGGTGATAGATCAAAAGCCTGGTGCCCGGTGTCACGTATTCTCCGACATCGACAAATGTCGCATCGACCACGCCATCAAACGTTGCCGAAATTTTGCGCCGTTCAATATCAAGAAGCGTTTGCGCGTGCGATGCCTCAAGCCCGGCCTGTTCCGACAGAAGGGCAGCAATTTGCGTGTCGATCACGTCGATCTGGACTGCGTCAGCTTCGACCACAGCCAGATTGGCCTGCGCGGTCAGAATGGCGGCGTTGGTGGCGCGTTCGCGCTGGCGGGAGGTGTCCAAAGCGGCCAATGCCGTTTCATGTGCCTGAGTAGATGATATGTTGCGTTCCACCAGTTCACTGATCCGGTTGAAATGGCTTTGTTCGCTGCGCAGGGCGGCAAGGCTGCCATCGTGGTTCGCCTCAGCCGTGGTTATGCGCGCCTTGGCGGCGGCCCGGCGGCTGCTGATCTGCAAGCGGATCATGTCCTGTTGGGTTTGGAGCTGGTGGCGTTTTGCGTCGATCCCGTCAAGCTGGGCCTTGGCACCGGTGACGCTTAGCTGGGCCTGATCGGGGTCGATCAGCACCATTGTGTCGCCCTTGGCCACGTCGTCGCCGCCGATCACCGGAATGGCAATGACACGGCCCCGAACTTCGCTGGATACAGTCACCAGAGAGGCGGCAATGCGCGCGTCGCTGATATTGACATGTGACCAACGGGCAGTCAGCCACGGCTCGCCGAAAAACCAACCGGCCCCCAGCAGGGCGGCAAGGATGATTAGACGCAGGCCTTTGCGTTTGGGTTTTGCCGGGGCAGGGGCCGGGTGTGTGGTCGCGTCAGATTTAGCGTCGGGATTAGCGTCGGAATTCGCGTCAGGTGGTGAGGCAGAAGGAGATGCCTTGGAGAGCTTGGGCGATGGGTTTTCACCCCGGTCTGGATCCTCTTGTATTTCGGATACTTTATTCACGTCAGTTCTTCTCCAGTCGTTCTGCAATTGTAGCCAGCACCTGGCGGGCCACGGTCAGGTCTTGTTTCGGTATGTCTGCCAGAATGCTTCGCCTTGTTTCGTCGGCAAGGACGCGAATTTCGTCCAGCACCGGCCCGGCAGCCTTTGTCAGATGCACCATTTTTGCACGCCGGTCATTGGGGCAGGCGCGCCGTTCAATCAGCCCCTTGGTTTCCAGCCCATCCAGCAACCGCACAAGTGTTGGTCCTTCAACACCGAGGTATCCCGCCAGATCGCGTTGCGTCACTGGCCCGTTGACGGAAAGCTCAATCAGCGTTCGCCAACGGGCCTGGGTTAGTCCAAGATGACGAAACTGCGCATCCAACCGGGTGCGCCATTGGCGCGCCACCCGTGCCAGTTCATTTGCAAACTCTGATTCCTGCTCCGACATATCTCAGAAGTTACCCGCTTTGTTCGAAACTAGATTGCTACCTAATAGATAGGGAGGTATATAACATCGCGAACCAGGTACGCAATACGAATTGGAGGCTTTGGTGTATAAAACCATTCTGCTGGCTTATGACGGATCAAACGAAGGCCGACTGGCGCTGCGTGAAGGGGCCGGGTTGGCCAGGATATGCAACGCCCAGGTGATACTGCTGGCGGTGGTTGATCTGAATACCGTCGTTACCATGGCCGGAACCGCGGGGCCAGGGGCGGCACAGCACCAAAGCGAAGACTACAACAGTGTGCTTGACGAAGGGCTGGACCGACTGAGGCAAATGGGCCTGAACCCGCAAGGTCGGCTGGAAAACGGTGAACCGGTAGAGCGTATCGTCGCAACCGCCACCGCGACGGGTGCTGACCTGGTTGTGGTCGGGCATCACCGTCAAAACCTGATTAGTCGCTGGCTGTTGGGATCTGTCACCGAAGCGTTGATTGACAAACTAGACTGCAGCCTGCTTGCAGCGCGTAGCAGTCCAGAAGAAAACGAGTAAACAAATCCTGCCACATTTACGGACTGTTTTAGGCACTTCTAACGATTGTTGGGGCATGTGGATTCGTTAAGCTTGACGCCACAAACCTGCTTGAGGTGCAGGTAGCCGGGCGGTAAAAGGGGCATAAGCAGTCGGCTATCAAAACAAAGATTGCTTGTCAGATTTAGTCACTGAGCACCGATCCCGGCAGTAAATGGTTTTTTGCCTTTCAGGAGAACCAAAAAATCGGCTCAACTGCCAGACAGAAACCGAATTCACGGCCTTGGAAACATTCAGAGAGCCTCAGGTATTCGGCACAAAATACTGGATGAGGGGTTTGCCCTTATCGTGAAACAAAAAGACATCTAAGCCGGGAGCGCTGCGCGCGCTGTTTTCGGTGATAAATCCCAGGAGACATGAATGCCCAGTTTGCAAATCCACTCAGAAATCAGCTTTCCCTTTGATGCACCGCCCAAGCCCGGCGAATCAAGAGAGGTTGCCGAAGGTGTTCTGTGGTTAAGGATTCCGATGCCGTTTGTTCTGGACCATATCAATATATTTGCCATTGCCGATGGCGATGGCTGGGCAATCATCGACACTGGGCTGGAAAATCCGGAAACCGCAACCATCTGGCGAGACCTGCTAAAAGGCCCGTTGCAGGGCAAACCGATCACGCGGGTGATCGCCACGCATATGCACCCTGATCACATTGGCATGGCAGGCTGGCTGACACGACGGTTTGATTGCAGACTGTGGATGACCCGATTGGAATATCTGAACTGCCGGGTTCTTGTGTCCGACACCATGCGGCAAGCCCCAATTGACGCCATCCGGTTCTGCAAGTCCGCCGGTTGGAGCGACGATGAGGTTGACGATTATCGCACCAATTTCGGCAACTACGGCAAATTTATTCATCCCTTGCCGGACAGTTTCAAACGAATCCGCGATGGTGACAGTTTCCATATCGGAAAACACGAATGGAAAGTTGTCGTCGGGAACGGTCATTCGCCGGAACACGCCTGTTTTCATTGCCCTGACCTAAAGTTGTTCATATCAGGGGATCAGGTTATTCCGGGAATTTCGTCCAATATCTCGGTCTATCCGCTAGAGCCGGACGCCAATCCGATGCACGGCTGGTTGAAATCGCTGGCGCGTGTGCGTGACACCGTGCCGGACGATGTCATGGTATTGCCCTCTCATAAAACCGCGTTCTACGGGCTTCACACCCGCGTTAATGATCTGCTGGATGAACATCATACGGATTTTGGCAAGCTCAAAGAGGCTTTGAGCGAGCCGAAACGCGCGGTTGATGTGTTTGACAGCCTGTTTGCCACACAGATTCAGGGAACCCAGCTATTGCACCTGGCGACGGGTGAATGTGTGGCCAACCTGAATTATCTGGAAAGCCTTGGCCAGATCAAACGCAAGCGCGACAAAGACGGGGTGGATTGGTTTCAGAAGGTCTGAGACCGCCGCTTATCAAGCCCTTGCGGGCTTTTTTCGCATTGGCTCAGTCGCTTGGCTGGCAGGTTAATTCCTGCTGCCCATCTCGGCCCGAATTTCGTCACTGTGCTGCCCACGCGCAGGCGGAGGGTTTGTCGCCTGTGGTGCGCCCTTTGAAAACCTTGGGGCCGCCGCAGCCTGCAGTGCTCCATCGCGAGTTTGCCACACGTTCCGGGCAACCATATGGGGGTCTTTGGCGGCGGATTGTGGTGATAAGACCGGTGCCACACAGGCATCGGACCCGGCAAACAATGTCGTCCAGTGATCCAGCGGGCGGGCGGCGAAAATAGCCGCCAGTGCCGCGATCTGATCTGGCCACAAGGTCTGGTCATATTGGGATTTGAACATGTCCTCGCCAACAAGCCCCAAGAGGTCGAGGAAAATTTTGTAAAATTTTGGCTCCAGACATTGAACGCTTAGATATTTGCCATCGGCACAGGGATAAGAGCGGCACCAATGCGCCCCGTCCAGCAGGCTTTGGCCACGGGTTTCAGACAGTTTCCCGGTTTGTGCAATCGCCATTATCAGGTTCATCATATGCGCCGAACCGTCGACGATGGCCGCATCCACAACACAGCCCGCGCCGGTTTGGCGTGCCTTGTGGATTGCCGACAATATCCCGATAACCAGATACAGCGCACCGCCGCCGATATCACCCACAAGCGTCGGCGGTGTCAGCGGTGCATCCTGCGACTCGGAGGCATAATAAAGCGCACCACTGGTGGCGATATAGTTAAGGTCATGCCCCGCAGTCATGCTGCGTGGTCCATCCTGTCCCCAACCGGTCATCCGTCCGAAAACCAGCGCCGGGTTCAGCGCATGACAGACATCCGGTCCCAGCCCAAGGCGTTCCATTACGCCGGGGCGAAAACCCTCGATCAGCGCGTCGGCACTGGCGATCAATTGTTTGGCAACGTCGATATCGTCAGGGTTTTTCAGGTCCAGCTCGATCGAGCGTTTACCCCGATCCAGCAGGCTTTTGTCCGACGTAACAGCCGCCCCTTCGGTGGCGCGGTGCACAACAATCACGTCAGCACCAAGGTCCGCCAGCAACATCCCGGAAAATGGGCCCGGCCCAATACCTTCAAATTCAACTATGCGTATTCCATCAAGCATCTGCGCAGCCTTTCAAGCCAAAAAAACGGGGGAGAAACTGGTAATGCACCCCATCGAACCGGTCAGAAACTCGGGGCCGATGGGATGCATTTTTTGTTCCAGGTGGTCATTGTCGTCAGCTAAAGGCTGGTATGCCTGTCAGGTTACGGCCAATGACCAGTTTCTGGATTTCGGTGGTCCCATCGGGGATCGGCATGATCTTGGCATTGCGGAAATGCCGCTCAGCGGTAAATTCCTTGGTTATGCCGTTGCCGCCATGAATCTGCACGGCCTTGCCAGCAATTTCCACAGCCGCCTCAGTCGCATACCATTTCGCCATCGAAGTTTGCGTATCACAACGCACTCCAAGATCCAGCAGTTGCAGACCGCGCTGGCACAGCAGGCGTGCTGCATCCAGTTGCGTCGCCATATCGGCCAGATAACCCTGAATAAGCTGATGACCACCGATCAGTTTGCCATGCTGGCTGCGCTGTCCGGCGTATAGAACGGCGGTTTCCAGAGCCGCCTGTCCGATGCCGATGCTGGTCAATCCAACAAAAACCCGCGCGCTTTCAAACAGTTTCAGCGTCTGGAACAGACCGCCACCGCTTTTGCCCAGCACGTGATCGGTGGTGGTTTCGGCGCCCTCAAAGAACACTTCGCAGGTCGAAGCCCCAACCAGCCCCATTTTGCGCAACTCGCGGACCTGGTATTTGTCTTTGCCATCCACGTCTACGCGATCAACGATGACCATGGAAATCCCGTCGTCCAGATTGGTCACAACCACGGCAAAATCCGATTGTGCGGCGTTGGAAATCCACAGCTTCTGGCCGGTGACTATGATCTTGTCGCCCTTGCGTTCGGCGCGGCACTTGACCTCGACCACGTTCGATCCGACTTCGGGTTCCGAGATGCAGGTACAGCCGATCCGTTCGCCGCGCATCAAGGGTTCAAGATAGACCTTTTTCTGCGCGGGCGAGGCCAGCATGCTAAGCGACAACGCCGCATGCCCTTGAATCAGCACGGCAATTGCCAGATCCGGCCAGATACGGGCCAGTTCTTCGTAGAGGATGCCATAGGTCATGCGGTTCATTTCAAGACCGCCATCGGCCTCGGGCACCAACCCGCTGATCAGGCCGAATTCTTCGCATTTAACAAACAGCGCCTTCAGCGTGTCGGCATCGGGCGGGTGGCCCAGGTTTTCGTATTTATCAACCAGCGGGGCAAATTCCGCGTCGGCCATGCGGCGGAAATTGTCCAGCAGCATGCGTTGTTCTTCGGTGTAAATCGCCTGTGCGGCCATCATTACGTCTTGCATAGTATTGTTCCTTTGATTGGCTTAGCGGCCAAGAATGGTAATACAGGCGGCGGCTTCTTCGACGCCGTGCAGCCCGCCGCCGTTTTCGGCGATTGCGTTTGTGGCACCTTCAACCTGACGCGCGCCTGCCTCGCCGCGCAGTTGCGTGACCAGTTCAAATATCTGACCAATGCCGGTGGCACCCACGGGGTGGCCTTTGGATTCCAGCCCGCCTGACGGGTTGACCGGAACCTTGCCGCCAATGGTCGTGTCGCCGCGCAAAGATGCGGGGCCACCATCGCCGAATTCGAACAGACCAAGGTTTTCAATCTGGATCACCTCGCCCACGGCGGTGGCATCATGCACCTCGGCAAGCGATATGTCTTGTGGTCCAAGTCCGGCGATTTCATATGCCTTGAGCGAAGCAAGCCGCGTCAGGTGGTTTTTATAGTCCTCGGGCGCGCGATCCATGCCCGATTGCAGCACCGCCGCCTTGACTTTGATGGCACGGGTCGCATCTAGCCCAAAGCGCTTTAGCCCCTCGGCTGTACACAGGATTGCCGCCGCCGAACCATCCGAGATTGGTGCGCACATCGGCAGGGTCAGCGGATAGGTGATGGCCGGTGCGTGCATCACTTCTTCGATGCTCATGGCGTTGCGGTATTGCGCCAGGGGGTTATGCGCCGAATGACCGTGGTTCTTGGCCGAAACGGCGGCGAATTGTTCCATTGTCGTGCCAAAAGTCTTCATGTGCAGGCGGGCGAACCCGGCATAGACATCCATGAACACGCTATAGGGTTTGTCCGATGTCGAGCCTTCCGGCACTTCGACCCCGTCACCCAGACGCGCCAACTGCTCGGCAACGCCGTCGCTTGCGCTAACATCCCAGCCACTGTCAAAGGCGCTGAACATCAGTTTTCGGTCATCCGAGAACATCTTTTCCGTACCAACGGCCAGGCAGACATCGCCATTGCCCGCCTTGAGGAAATCCACCGCCAGCTTGAACCCGGTGCTGGCGCTGGCACAGGCGTTTTCGACATTAACGACCGGAATGCTTTGAATGCCCATTTCGCGCAGCGCGATTTCGCCGCGGATCATGTGCTGGCCTTCCATGTGGCCCTGAACCGCGTTGGAAAAGAACGCGCCCTCGATTGCATCGGCCTTAAGTCCGGCGTCTTTCAACGCGGCGGTCACGGCTTCGCCAGTCATGTCCTTGATGGTCTTTTCGCGGAATTTTCCAAACGGTGTCATGCCGACACCAACCACATAGATATCCATGGTTTAGTCCTTTCGGGCCTTAATAGCCCCTGAATTTTGGTTTGCGTTTTTCGACAAAGGCCGTCAGACCTTCGTGCAGATCCCACGACCGCAGATGCTCGCGCAGGTTCAAAAGTTCTTCGGACAGTGCGGATTTCTGGTCGATGTCCATAGACCGGTTGGCCACAGATTTCATCCGGCGCAACACGGCGGGGCTTTTGTCCGACAATTTGTCAGTGAAGTCCTGAACGGCCTGGCGCAATTCATCGTCCGGAACGACTTTGTTGACCAGACCGAATTCCATCATTTCCTGCGCCGAGACATTGTCGCCCGAGAACAGCAGATATTTCGCCCGGTTCAGCCCGATCCGTTTGGGCAGCACAGCCGCGCCGCCGGCACCGGGAAAGACGCCGAAATTGGAATGGGCATCGCCCATCTGAGCGCTTTCGGCGGCGAACACCAGATCACAGGCCATCACCAGTTCCAAACCACCCGCCAGAGTTATCCCATTGACCACAGCAATCACTGGTTTTGGTCCGTTGCGCAGCAGTTCAAAGACCCCATCGACGCATTCCAGCATGTCCTTTTCACCTGGTGTCTGGTCTGCATTGGCCACTTCTTTCAGGTCAGCCCCGGCGCAAAACGCCCGTCCTGATCCGGTAATGGCAATGGCACGTACACCATCATCGGCTATCGCGGCGGTGACAGCGGTTTTCATCTCGGTCAACAGCGCCATCGAAAGAGAATTAAGCTGTTTGGTGCGTTGCAGCGTGATCCATTCGGTCTGTGCGACCCGCTCGACGGAAATGTTCTTGAATGTGTCTGACACGGTAAGCTCCTGTTATTAGGGGAAGATGTGCCGGGGCAAAGCCCGGCACACGCGGTCCCGTCATGTGTTGAAAGAATAGCCGCCATTTACCGGGTAGGTCTGACCGGTGATCCAGGCCGCGGCATCCGAACAAAGGAACAGGATCAAGCCTGCCGGGTCTTCGGGTTCGCCCAGACGTCGAATGACATAGGCAGACAACGCCTTTTTCTCGGTCGCGGCATCTGGAATAAGATCGGCGACCGCAGGAGTGCGGGTACCACCAAGCGCGACACAATTGGCGTTGATGCCCAACCGACCGCCGGCCTTGGCAATGGCGCGCATGAAACCTGCGGCTCCGGCCTTGGCACCTGAATAGACCGCCAGATGCGGCTCTCCAACGCGACCCGCGTCCGAGATTACCGTGACGATGCGGCCATAACCCGACTTGGCCATGCCTGACATGGCGTGGCGTGTGCAGTTCAGCACGCCGTCAAAGTTCGTCGCCATCCAGCGTTTCCATTCCGACGGGTCAGAATCCCAGAACGGCACCAGATCGTCCAGCCCGGATGTCGGGCCGGCATTGCCTGCGTTGTTGACCAATATATCAATGCTGCCAAACGTCTCGCGTACCGTGTCGAAAGCCGCGCCAACCGCGTCATAGTCGGATACGTCAAACGCCAGCGGAAGCGCCTTAACACCCAGTGCCTCGACCTCTTTGGCGACGGCTTCGGCGCGATCAAGGTGAAAGTCGTTGATGACGATACCACCAGCCCCGTATTCGGCTAGATACAGCGCAACCTGACGGCCAACACCTTGGCCTGCGCCGGTGACGACTGCAATGCGCCCTTTGATATCAAGAATTGAGTCCATTTCGTATCTTCCTCTTTATCCCAGCCAGCGTTTGCGCCGCCGGTAGTGTTTTACGTCGCGATAACTTTTGCGATCTCCCTCAGAGGTTATTCCAAGGTAGAATTCTTTAACGTCTTCGTTCTGGGCCATCTTGTCGGCGGGGCCGTCAAGAACGATGCGTCCGTTTTCCATGACATAGGCGTAATCGGCGATGCCAAAGGCGGCGGCGCTGTTCTGTTCGACCAGCAGAAAGGTGGTGCCTTCGTCTTTTAGTCGTTGCAGCACGTCAAACACGTCCTTGATCATCAGCGGAGCCAACCCAAGCGACGGTTCGTCGATGATAATCAACTTGGGGGCGGCCATGACCGCGCGGCCAATCAGCAGCAGTTGTTGTTCGCCGCCCGACAGAAAGCCCGCGGTCCGTTCGCTCAGGTCTTTGAGGCGAGGCATTAAGGAATAGACGTGTTCAAGTCGCTTTTGCATCTCGTTGCCGTTGCGGACCATATGCCCGCCAACGACCAGATTCTGTTCCACTGTCATATGGCGCAGCACGCGGCGCCCCTCCATGACGTGGATCAGCCCGCAACGGACAACTTCTGAGGTTTCCATGTTGGTTATCGGCTGGCCGTCCAGTGTGACCGAACCGCCCGTGACAGCCCCGTCTTCTGAGTGGATCGTGCCAGAGATTGATTTCAGCGTGGTGCTTTTGCCGGCACCATTGGCCCCAAGAAGTGCAACGCACTGGCCTTGTTCGACGGTAATGGAAACGCCCTTGAGCGCCAGGATCACGTCGGAATAAGTCGCTTCGACATTGTTCAGTTCCAGCATCGCGTGTCAGCCTTGTGTTCGGGGGGCAGTAAATTTGAATGGAACGGGTGCCGCCGCCAGGACGGCACCCGAAAGGATTTTACCACTTGTTGACGACAGGAGCGTCTACATTGGTGGCGTCGATTACGATTTTGCCATCGACAACCTGGCCCACATTCACCTTCAGACCCTCAAGGGGGAAAGGTGCCTCTGGGGTGAATTGCAAAGTCGGCAGCATACCGTGGGTCTCTTCGGTGGTGATCGGCGCCATGAACAGTGCTTCGCGGATTTTTTCGCCGGTCAGACCTTCGGCACCATTGGCCTCGATCGCGTGTTCGATGACGGCAACAACATAGGAACCCTGTGCCATACCCATGGCCGTAACCACGTTCCACGGTGCTTTCAGATCATAGTCCTTGGCCAGCAGCTGGTAAAACGCATAAGGCTCTGTATCGCCTTCAACCGCGATTGCCATGCCGTAGGATTCATAATCACCCTCAAGCTGATCAATACCACCCGCAGCCTTGCCAGACGCTGGCAGACCATTGTGCGAACTCATCATGATCGGGATGTCGGCACCATTTGCCTGCAAAGCCCGCTTAACCGCCACAACAATCGACGTGTTGGTCTGGATGATCACCGCATCGGCCCCGGCGCGTGCAACACGGCGCATCTGGGCGGTCAGGTCGGTCGGTTGAACCTCGGTGTAGATGGTTTCGACGATCTCGACCATCTCGGGGTTTTCCTTGGCATATTTCTCAAGTCCATGCGCCATGTCGACATAGGCGGGCGATGCCTCAGAGGCCATGATGACCACTTTGACCGGCTCGTCCTTGCCCAGTTTTTGACGCAGATGGCTCAGGAAACCGGCACTTTCGTGCGAATAGGTTGGCCTTGGGTTGAAAATCCAGGAATCTTCTTTCCAGGAGAAACCGTATCCGGCAGTTGCCATGAACATCGGGATCTTGTCTTCGGGCAGGCGTTCACCCAATGCGGCAACGTCCGGACCACCCAGGCCCATAACGGCGATTGGGTTCAGTTCGGATTTGATGCCAGGCCAGAGGCTGGCAACCTGTGCTGCATCATAGCGGGTTTCAAAGTTCTTATAGTTCAGCACCACGCCCAGTTCCTTGCCGCGGGTGGCGTTCCACCAGTCGACAACGGCCTCGCGGCCACCAGCCAGAATTGGCATGATATCGGCGTATGGTCCCGAAAAATCCGACAGCATCGCCAGATTATAGGTTTCTTCGGCCTGCGCCCGCATAGGCGCATGGGACAGAACCGCAACGGCCCCGGCCACCGCAAGCGTGCGGATTGACATTTTTGACAAGAATTTCATTTTCTTCCTCCCTGGTTAACGGCCATCCCGGTTTAGTAGGGGAATGGCCAAATGCGATATGATGATTTGATGATGTTCCAGCGGTGCATCAGCCCCCGAGGCTCAAGGATCATGAACATTGCAATGACCCCGCCCAAGAACATGTTCATGCTGGCGAAAACGATGTCGCCACCCAGAAACGGTACTGCCTCGGCGATGTTGGGTCCGACGGTGGCAATGACCTCCTGGATCATGCGGATGATGAACACCCCGATCAACGCTCCGGTAATCGAGCCCATACCGCCAACAATGATCATGGCAATAAAGAAGATCGAATTGAACAGGGTGAATTGGTCGACCCCGACAAAGCGGATCATATAGGCCCACAGCGCGCCACCAACACCAGCATAAAATGCGCCGATCAGAAAGGCCGTGGCCTTGGTGCGGGCGACGTTGATACCCATGATGCCAGCGGCCACATCATCGTCACGCACAGCAACAAAGGCCCGGCCAAAGCGGCTGCGCACGATGCCAAAGGCTCCGGCGATCATGATGGTGGCAAATACCAGGTTCAGATAGAACAACCCGTTGGTCGACGATATCTTTAGCCCAAACAGCGTCGCTGCAGGGACCGTGACGCCGTTTGATCCGCCCATCCAGCTTGATGGCAGGTTCAGCACCGCAAAGTGGAATATGAACTGCGCAGCGATGGTGGTTAGCGCCAGATAGAACCCTTTGATCCGCGCTGCTGTCAGGCCAAACAGAAACCCGAATGCGGCCGCAGACAGACCCGAAAGCGGGATCGTCAGAAGAAAGCTCATCTGGTATTTTTGCGCCAACAGGCCGGCGGTATAGGCACCGACGCCCATGAATGCTGCCTGTCCCAGATTGATCTGTCCAGCGTAGCCTGTACAGATTTGCAGGCCAACCGCGACGACCGCGCTGATCAGCATGATGTTGCCAATCGCGACGATGCGCGGGCTGGCATAGAAAGGTGCCAGATACAGCAACGCCATGAAACCCAGCAGGAACAGCGCCTGCCATTTGGTTCGCACAAGTTTACGATCCTGACGATAGCTTACGGAAAAGACGCCCGAAGGATCCATGGTTTATACCCTCTCGATGGTGCGCCAGCCGAACAGGCCGGTCGGGCGGATCAGCAGAATGCCCAGCATGATTATGAATGGCATGACAGTGCCGATAGAGCCGCCAATGATTGGATCAAGATAGGCCGTCGCCAAGCCCTGAATGACACCAACGATGACACCGGCCAGAACCAGTCCGCCGATTGATTCCAGACCGGCAAACAGCGCCACGGGCAGGGCGGCAAAGCCAATGTCCGAGGCCAGAAACGTCAGCGATTTACCGCTGAGAAAGATAATCGCGCCAATGGTCGAAAGCACAGCACCAATGATCCACGCCGCAGCAATCGAGTTTTTCACCGAAATACCCATGGATGATGCAACCACGTGATCTTCGGCCACCGCGGTCATGCGCAAACCCGGACGGGTCTTGTTAAAGAACCACGACAGGCCGACCGCGCAGACGACGGTGAT
>JAHRVZ010000444.1 GCA_019090405.1 Paracoccaceae bacterium | reverse complement strand
TTGCCCCGTCTTGATGGCTTGAGTGTCTTGCGCAAATGGCGTCGGGAAGGCGTAAAGATTCCAGTGATCTTGCTGACGGCCAAAGGAAGCTGGCCTGAACGTGTGGATGGCATCGACGCCGGGGCTGATGATTACATGGTCAAACCGTTTCAGATGGAAGAACTGATTGCGCGCCTTTGGAGCTTGATCCGTCGAAGTTCGGGCCACCTTTCACCAATTGTTGAGCGTGGTGAACTGACCATTGATACGCGGCAAAAGCGTGTATCCGAAAATGGCATTCTGATCAATCTTACGCCGTTGGAATTCAGGTTACTGAGTTTCCTTTTGCACAACGAAGACAAAATAATCAGTCAGGAAGAATTGGCCAGCAATATCTACTTTCAGGATCAGGAACCAAGCAGCAATGCTATTGAGGTTACGGTTGGTCGGCTTCGTAAGAAATTCAGTACCAGGGTAATCGAGACTCGCCGTGGCTTTGGCTACTGTATGGGACCGGGAACTTCATGAGAAATGCTTCGCTTAGTCTGCGACTTTTATTGGCTGCCGGTGTCTCAACCGTTGTGGCGCTGGCAATCACGGCTGTAGCAATCTCGTACCTATTCGAAGTCTATTTTCAGAAACGCCTGTTGGACGAGTTGCGTGTCGACCTGACGCAATTGACGGCAGCATTGGTGCTTCAGGAAAGCGGAGACTTTGAAATCCGTGAGTTGGGCGACCTGCGTTATGATCAACCTTTCGGGGGGCGATACTGGCAGGTCGGGTATGGCGACATTCCTCCATTGTTGTCTCGCTCGCTATGGGATCAGGCACTCAATATTTCGGTCACTGAAACCTATGGGGAAACACAGTCTGCTTTTGTCACAGCACCGTTCGGAGCCGAACTTCTCGCGCTCAGTTGGCGCATCACGATTGATGGTTTCGATGCTCCGGGAGGTATCGTACTTAGCGTTGCAACCGATCTGTCAGAATTGAATTCATCTTCGGCACAGTTCCGATCAAACATCGCTGTCTGGCTGGCGTTGTTGGCGGGCGCGCTGATCCTGGCGGCATGGCTACAGGTGCGCGTCGGTCTCAAGCCTCTGGAACAGATACGCGCCGAGTTGGAAAAGGTGGCGCATGACGAGACAGGCCAACTGCCCGATGGGTACCCGGCTGAAGTTCGGCCACTGGTTGAAACGATAAATGCGCTGCTTGAAAAGCAGGCAGGAAGCCTGACCAATGCTCGTCGGCGCGCCAGCGATTTGGCTCATGGTCTGAAAACACCCCTGACAATTCTGGCCGCGCATGCCGACGATATTCGCGCAGAGGAAAATTTCGAACGCGCTGATCAGATTGCAAGTCAAGTGGCATCAATGCGCTTTTTTGTAGAGCGCGAACTGGCTCGCAGCCGAGTATCGCCGTCACGTCAGGCTTCTAGCGATCTGAAGAAGGTGGCGGCTCAAATGGTCGAAGCGATCCGTAAACTTCCGGGCGCGGACAGGATTGATTGGACTGTTGATATACCCTCTGGATTGACTGCACCATTTGATGCCCATGATCTATCCGAACTGCTGGGCAATCTGCTGGACAACGCACGAAAATACGCCCGATCCAAAGTTGTTCTTACCGCAATAGATACTGGCAGCCACGTTGTGCTGCGCATAGAGGATGACGGTCCGGGTGTCCCCGAAGATGAACTGGAACGGATAAAACGGCCAGGGGTACAGGGCACCGACAGCGCCACCGGCTACGGCCTCGGGCTCGCTATTGTGCAAGATATCCTGGAGTTACAGGGGGGAGAGCTGGAACTTGAGAACCATCCCGGCAAAGGTCTCGTGGTTTTGCTAAGATGGGATAAAGACAGGGAGGCTCCCAAAGCACAGGGCCGAACTCCATGATCAGTCGCGTCAGCCCGCTGATGATTGCGATGTGCAAAACATCACGGTGAAATTCGTCAGTGTATCGCGTTGCCATTCCTTGTCTGCTTCATAGCAAACATTGTTCGAAAGTGACTGGAATTAAACCGCGACAAGACCATTTCCCCGATGCCCCGAAACTCGCAGAAGGGGGGCTGGACGAACTGCGGCGCGGCAAACGACAGCAAATGGGCGTTCTTTTCATTGACATGCGCGGCTTTACCAATTGGTCGCAGCACAAGACTCCGCAGGCAATTACCGAGTTTGTGATAGAATTCCGCAGGCGGGTTTCGCAGGTCGCCGGCGCCACGGATGGTATCATCGACAAGTTCATCGGCGACGCGGCAATGATCGTGTTCGAAAAAGGCGCGGATGCACGGGCCGCCGCGCGGGCCTGTGTTTCCTGCGCCGAGAGGCTGGACCGTGAAATGGCCGACTGGTCGCGGACGCGGTTGGCAGCTGGCGGGTCCGGCGTCCGGGTCGGAGTTGGTCTGCACTGGGGCGAAGTGTTCAGCGGTGTCGTCGGCGATCAGGACAGGCTCGAGTATTCGGTATTCGGCGACACTGTCAACACTGCCGCCCGGCTGGAGCAAATGACCAAGACGCTGGGTGTCGACATCGTTGCATCAAGGAATATCCTTGAGCAGGCAGGATTGGGCCCGGAGCCTGTGGGCTGGACTGCTCTGGGCGAGGTATCGGTGCGCGGCCGAACCGAGACCATAGCGATACTGGGTTGGACAGTCGCCTAGTACCCATTAGGCACTGTCAGAGGAAACTTGCTTCGCCATGCTTGGCACAGGCTTTGCGCCACCGATAAAAACTGGGGCGCCCAATCCCAAAATAACGGCACGTCGTGGCGACATGGCCAATCCTATCTGCAAATTGAAGTATCCAAAGCTTGCGCTGAATCTCGCGTTGAATTTTGTTCATAACATTTCCTTCTTCCCAAAGTGTGAATAGGCATGCAAAATTGACCCACTTGGGTGGGTAGCGGATGATTTTACCGGCATTTCCCTCGGCCTGCTCTTTGATCAGGGCATTGATGAGATCGACAGCATTGTGGAAGCGTGCCTTCTTGCCCTGACTAATAAGCGCCGCGCCCAAGGCGATAGCAATGTGGGTTTTACCGGTTCCGGTGCCGCCGACCAGGATTAGATTGTGGGCATTCGTTGTAAACTGGCCAGTGCAGAGCTGCTCAGAAACCACACCTTTGACATTGCCCCAAACTTGCTGGATCAGGATTTCATCAGCGGATGGACCCAACCAGAAATGGGCCGGTGATATCTCCTATATATGGACCAGCGAAGGCTGGTTTATCTGGCGGTGATTCTGGATCTGTACTCTCGCCGTGTCATTGGCTGGGCCGTCAGCAATCGTGTGAAAAGGGATCTGGCAATTAGTGCACTGGATATGACTGTGGCCCTGCGTCAGCCATCCAGGGATGCATTCAACACACCGACCGCGGATCGCAATACTGCTCAAATGATTACCAAAAGCGCCTGAAAAACATGGCTTCAAAGCATCCATGAGCGGAAAGGGAAATTGTTACGACAATTCTTTGGTCGAAACTTTATTCAAATCCATCAAAGCAGAGTTGATCTGGAGAAAAAGCTTGGAAACAAGGCAGCAGGCTGAAGGCGCTATATGCCAGTATATCAATGGATTTTATACGCGCACCTGTTTCGTATCTACAATTGAACAACGCGGAACCTGCAGATCGTTGCTGCAAAGGATGAAATCCGAAAGCGGCGCGCGCGGCTGGGATTATGATCGTTTGTCTGTGCCGATTTGCACAAGGTTATCGAGCATTTTGTTCAAAAAATGCAGCGTATCCACCTGGTCTTGGGTTGAAAATCCCTGCATCGCTTCGCAGTAGTAGGCTGAGATTTCAGGCACCAGGTTCTCGCGCCACAATTGCAGACCTTTTTGCGTCAGATGGATGCGCCGTGAACGACTGTCGTCGGTATCAACCGAGCGGGAGATATGGCCGCGTGCCTGCAGACGCGAAAGAACGCCGGTCAGGTTTTGTCGACTGACACTCAGAAAATCGGCCAACTCGCCAACAGAGATGCCACTTTCAGCCCGTTGGTGCGACAGGGCGCCAAGAACCGCCAACTGCTGGGTTGTAACGCCAAAGTCCTGAACCGCGTTTGTCCCGGTTTTATGCAACGCGTTCGCGCACTGATATAGCCGGAAAAATATCCGGTTGCTCAGGTCGTCTGCAATGTCATTGTTTTTGGAGTTCGCGTCCTTCATGCAGGCATGTTGATCAATTATGTCCGCCAAAGTCAAGTAAAGTACAAATTGATTTTATGTAAGTATATTGACATTACTTT
>JAHRVZ010000049.1 GCA_019090405.1 Paracoccaceae bacterium | reverse complement strand
GTACGCGCCCGCGCCCGTGAACTGGCGGATCGTGTTGCCAGCGGTGCACCGCTTTCGGTAATGGCTGCCAAGGCCAGCGTAAGGGCAACGATGGATCTGGGTTGTGCAGATGGCATGAAAGAGGGCAATCGCCTGCACGAAGTTGTCTACGCCAGCGAAGACGCAATTGAAGGCCCACGTGCCTTTGCTGAAAAACGCCCGCCGGTCTGGAAGGGCCGATAAACCAATAAGAAAGTTAACGATGACAGGCGACGAACAACCAGAACTTCTTGTCGAAACACGGGCCAACGGCGCGATTGTTATCTTAACCTTGAACCGGCCGCACAAACGGAATGCGTTCAACGCTTCGCTGTTAACGACCCTCACCAAAACCATATCCCTGCTGGATGATGACCCGGCGATTAGGGCAATAGTGCTGACCGGCACGGGCAAGGTTTTCTGCGCCGGAATGGATCTGGCTGATGTCGCGCAGGGCGGCGGTGAAAAGATCGTTTTTGAAGGCGGTATTCTGGACTTTGTACGTCGTGAACGTCGTACTCCGATAATAGCCGCCGTACAGGGCGCGGCAATGGCTGGCGGGTTCGAAATTATGCTGGCCTGCGATATGGTGGTCGCGGCCAAAGACGCACCACTTGGCCTGCCCGAAGTTTCGGTCGGTCTGATCGCTGGCGCTGGTGGGGTTTCCTATCTGCCAAACCGCATCCCGGCGGCCCTTGCACGCGAGGTCGCGCTGATTGGCGCGCCCGTGACTGCCCAGCGCGCTTATGAGGCAGGGCTGGTGAACCAGATCACAACCGCAGAGGACGTCCTGCCAACCGCGATAGCAATGGCAGAACAAGTGGCGGCAAACGCGCCGCTTGCCGTTACCGCGACGATGCGCATCCTTCAGCATGCACTTGCCGGTAGCACGGATCTGAACAAGATCAACGACGAGGAACTGCGCCGCATGATTGGCTCGGCAGATGCTAACGAAGGTGCGCGCGCCTTTAAGGAACGTCGTGCTCCTAATTGGACCGGAGTCTGAAAACGTGAATCCCCAGCAATCCAAAGCCAGCTCGCAAATCGCCCAATCATCCTGGGCCACGGTGCATGGATTGTTTCTGGAACGGGTTCGCTCGCATCCTGACGCCATAGCAGTAGAATTCGACGGTAACACCATGAGCTATGCAACGCTTGCCCTGCGAGCGCGGCAACTGGCGGGCGTGTTCCGCTCATACGGCCTTAAGCCCGGTGACCGGGTTGCAATCCTGTCCGAGAATCGCCCGGAATACATCGAGGCTGAACTGGCCGCCGCCATGACCGGCATTATCCTGGCCTGTCAGAACTGGCGTTTGGCAAAGGATGAACTCAATCACTGTCTGACACTGGTTGCCCCGTCGCTTGCACTGGTCTCAGGTAATTGTCTGGACGGGTTCACAGAAGCCTGCCCAAGCGACCTGCCCTGCCTGATTTTCGGCGACGACTATGAGGCCGCGCTGGCAACAGCCGAACCAGCCGCGCCGATGGTTGATCTTGATCCGGAAAGCGGCCTTCTGGTTCTTTATACCAGCGGCACCACCGGCCTGCCCAAGGGGGCGTTGATCAGCCACCGCGCAGAAGTGGCGCGCATGTCGGCATTCCATCTTGATACCGGGGTACGTCCGGGGGATGCCTTTATCGCATGGGCACCGATGTTCCACATGGCATCGTCTGACCAGATGCTGGCAACGTTGATGTCTGGCGGAAAGGTAATCGTGCTGGACGGCCCTGACGTGGGTGCGATCGCAGACGCTGCAGAACGTCAACGTCTTGGCTGGCTGCTTATGATGCCCGGCCCCATAGCCAACCTGATCGAAGAACTACGCAGGCGTGGGCCGATCAAAACTGACATTGCTTGTGTCGGTGCCATGGCTGACCTGGTGCCGCGCCACGAGATCACAGAGCTAAGCGCGCTTCTGAACGCGCCTTATGTCAATTCCTTTGGCGCGACCGAAACTGGTCTGCCACCCGGCACCTTTGCCATGATCGCACCGGGCAGCACCGAATTTAGCCTGGACAAACGTATCAGCACTTTGTGCCAGATCCGCCTTCTGGACGAGAATGACAACGACGTGCCGAATGGCGATCCCGGCGAGATGGCGGTACGTGGCCCTACCTTATTTTCCGGCTATTGGGCCAACGAAGCGACCAATACAACAGATTTTGCTGGTGGCTGGTTCCGTATGGGCGATTTGTTCCGCCGCAACCCGGACGGATCTGTCAGTTTTGTCGACCGGGTGAAATACATGATCAAGTCGGGCGGCGAGAATATCTATCCAGCCGAGATCGAACGCATTCTTCTGGCCGATCCGCGTATTCAGGAAGCAGCAGTCATCAAATGCCCCGATCCAAAATGGGGTGAGGTACCCGTAGCTGTTGTTGCTGCTACAAAATCACTGGAACTTGCCGATGTCGCTGCGTTGTGCCGTGGTTCTCTGGCTAGGTACAAGACTCCCAAAGCGCTGCATCAAATCGAACTGGATGATTTTCCACGTTCGACATCAGGCAAAGTACAGCGGCACCTGCTTGAGACCATGTTTGAGTCGTAAGCCACTCGTTGAGCGGCATTGGCCCGATTGGCAAATCAAATTACGACATAACATCCATCGTCATCTGCAATCCTGTTGTCATTTTTCAGTGCCACAAGATGCGCCTCGGTAATCGTCGAGAACCATGGGCAGATTTCCAGTAAGAATTCTCCGAACAGCAATTTGTCCAATTGCCGACAGCTTTTCCGGCCGTCTTGTAATGCCTGTAGGATTTTCTGTTCGCGGCTTTTGATGACAGATCTTGTGACCTCAACGGCGTCTGAAAACCCATTTCGAACAAAGCCGTGGGACGGTAAAACCTGTTCAACATCAAGACCCTCAACCCGCTGCAAGCTGCTTAGGTATTCGCCAACGCCCCCGGCAGTCGACGTGTACCAGGGCAATGCGCTACCGGGGCCGGTGCTTTGGAACAGATCGGTTGACAGCAGCAGTTTCAAAGACGGCTCATAAAACACCAGCAATCCGATATCATGTCCGGGCACCAGAATGGTCGAAAACGTGTATTTGCCGATTGTCAGCCTGTCGCCCCCGCGGATCGGCGCTATTTCAATATCCTCCAGCCACCATCGCCCACAACTTTGCTCAAAATTCGCCAGAATGTCGAAATTCTGCAATTCCGGTACGATTTTGCGGACAGATTCGGGCAGGCAATAATGCTCTTGCATGGCCGGTTTGCGCGCCTCGGGGATGCTTTTCTCGGATAGGTAAATCCGTGGGGTACAGTGGTTGGTGATAAGATTGACGCCGGCGATGTGGTCCGTGTGACCATGCGTCAGATAGACCGTGTGAATATCGCTGACACGATAGCCCAATCCAGCAAGGCAATTTTCAAACCCCTCGAAACTGGCGTTTTCGTTCAACCCGGTATCAATGACATTCAGCCCGTCCCGGTCTGGAATGACAAATATATTCGACCCGGTTGGCCAACTCTTGCGGGTAAAATGAAGGAAATACAGATCGTCATCAATTTTGTGCGCTTTGTACATTTGTGCAATGTGTCCCGGAATTTTTGTCCGGAGTACTTGCCGGAACTGCTTTGCGATTTACTTATGCCTGAACGATTGTTCGTTAAGGCGTTTGTTTGACTTTAACAGATGATATTGATTTTTCTAGCTTGATTTGAGTGCATTTTCGAGGTATTCGAACGAACGTTCGGTAGTTTAGCGACTCAAGATCAAAGCCAGGCGACCACGTAACTGACTCTTGCCGCGGCATTCCCCCAACCGATGCCAACACTCAAATGATCCGGACCAAATACATGGAACAACGTCACTCTGCACCCCGCCTCTCCCAACATAACGGGCCTGCCCCACAAGACGGCAAGACCGTTTCGGCAGGGGTGCAGGGCTTGGTCGGAGATGGTGAAATCCACCGCCATGCAGAGCGTCTTAAACATCTTGATGTCGATCGCTACATCGAAGAAATCGTCGCCCCCAGCGAAAGCAAAAGTCGGATCACAGCGCAGGCGATTGTTCGTCTGTCAGAACGTCTGGTTTCTGAATTCGCTCAAGGGCCGCTTTATTCCGCCGAGATCGAGTTGCAGTTTAATGGGGTCAATCGACGTGTCGGCCTGATCTGTCAGGACCGTCGGCATGACCGCGGCGTCTGGAAACCTGAACATCACCGCAAAGCGGCGCATATTGTGCGTCAGATGGTCAGAAACCGAATGCCCATCGTCACCCTGATCGACACCCCCGGTGCCGATGCCAGCGAAGCGGCGAATGCCCAGAACCAGGCCCATAGCATTTCCGAACTGATCGCTGAAATGACCGCCGCACCAGTCCCGACCTTGGGTATCGTATTTGGTACGGGGTATTCGGGCGGGGCCATTCCGCTGGCAGCGTGTAACCTGCTATTGTCCACACGCGACGGGATTTTCAGCACCATTCAGCCTCAGGGTCTGGCCAGCATCGCCCGCAAATACAACCTGTCCTGGCAGGAATGCGCCAAATATGTCGGCATTTCCGCATATGAACTGTATTGCAGCGGCATCGTTGACGGCATTGTTGATTATGTGCCGGGTGAAGATGAAAGCAATCTGGTCAACGCCATCATCACCGGCATCCAGTATATCGAGGGTCAGGTAGAAAACCACCTAAGACACACCCCCGAATTGAAAGACAACTATGTTGCGGCGTTGGATCGTCCGATCAACCCATCCCCAATGTTGCAGGCCTTGCAGAAAAAGGCACCCTCGCTGACGGATACCTCAACCAAGGCTCAGGCCAATCTGTTCGGTATTGCCTGTCGCGACCTTCGGTTTCGGCACATGCACGCCAAAATCGCTGCCAATCCCGATTTGGCGAAGGCTGACGAAACTGGTGCGATAATCCCGTCTGGCACCTTGAAAGAACGCGAACAGCGCCAGGGCGACCTAAGGTTTCGCACCTGGTACGAGGCGCAGGATCGGCTGATATACGAAACCGACCTGTATGATCTGTGGAACGAATTCTGCCGCAGAGCGGCCGCCAAGGATGACGAGCGTGGCAAATTGGGGCAGCTTCTGTACGGCAAGCCAATGCAGAAATACGCATCTGCGAAACAGACGTTTTGTTTCAATGCCGGGTTGTTCCTGTATAACCGCTGGAAGGGCGATGCCGTTTCCAACTTTCGGCAATTCATCACAGTTCTCGAACAACACTCCGATGACGGCGATAGCCAGGACTTTGGCGACGCCAAGACCATGAGCATCGCAGCGTCCCTTGCCCACCCGGCGATACGCGCGGATTTCATCGAGGTCTGCCGCAACATGCTGACGTTTGATGCGCTCTATGACGAAATCGTTGGCAATCTGCCCAGCATTGCCCGGCAAGCGAAAGAATCGCACAAGCTGTCAAAAGAAATGGTCGCCTCTGTTCTCAATACTGCCATGTTGCAGGCCACCGACAAAGATGCCGATCGCGCGATCCGACTTGAGTCGTTTGATGACTGGCTGGCGCAATTCGCCAAATTCCCCAAGCGCGGCGATTTTCTTGAGGCGGTTGAGGAATGGAAGCGTCTGATTTTCCCACGCATGTCTGACACTTTGTTTGTGATCATCACCTTCTGCTTTGAAAATCTGTTTCCAGCCTACCTGCAATCCAGTCGCAGCGGCGCCACGTTCGAAGGCAACATCAACCCGGCCCGGATTGGTCGTCGCAAAGATTTCTGGTATCGTCTGAACATCGCCTACGACGATCTGTTGCTGCGTGAATTGCTGGACGATGTAAAGAAACGCAAAACCATGCGCGTTGCGGCATTGCTTGAGCGGTTTGTCAGCG
>JAHRVZ010000443.1 GCA_019090405.1 Paracoccaceae bacterium | reverse complement strand
TCGAACTTACGACCCCCTGTACCCAAAACAGGTGCGCTACCAAGCTGCGCCACGCCCCGAACCGAGCGCCTGTCTAGCGCCACTCATCCCATTTGAAAAGCCCTAAATCACCTTGTTTTTGGGTTCGGGCAGATAAAAGTTCAAATTTTGTGAAACTGGCTAGTTTGTGCTCAAAACAACCGCACAAGCCGCTTTAGCAAGGCCAGACCGCCGGTCCACCTTGAAAAACGCTGTGCTGCATCTGGCTGCCAACAGCAATACCATAGCTTTTTGCCAGACCACCGTTTATCTCGAGAACGGCAAAAATCTGGTCGCCTCCGTCAATCGCTGCCAGATTGCCGGGAATCGCCTGATGATGGACGTGCTTGACGGTGCCCGAGCGGTCAACAAACAACATATCAAGCGCAATCAGCGTGTTTTTCATCCAGAAACTGGCGCGACGCGGTTCTTCATAGACAAACAGCATACCATCGCCCCGCCGCATGCTATCGCGAAACATCAATCCGCGTGACCGTGTTTCAGCGGTATCGGCGATCTCGATATTGAAATGCGTCTCGCCCCAATTGCCACGCAACTGAACTGAATCTTTACGGCAGGTCGCCATTGCCGGCCCGACGCAGACAACAAACATTATTGCGATCAGATAACGCAACACGACACTCAATCGTCAAATTCGATCTGAGCGGCTTCCCATGCGTGAACTTCAAGCGCCATGCGCCCACGTTTGCCTTCAATCACCCGAAGCGCCAGCGCTTCGCCAGGTTGCAGGTCGGACAGACCGGATTGCCGCAAAACCTCGATATGAAGAAAGATGTCGTCAGACAGGCCAAACGCGTTGGCAAATCCAAAACCCTTCCCCTTGTCGAACCATTTCACCCGAGCAGGTTCAAGCGGCAGTTGGCGCAGCTCATCCTGATCCAGGTCTTCGAAATCGGCCAACACAGCAATTTCTTCACGGTCTGGCGCAGCTATACTGACAATTTCAACGGCTTGAATGCCGCGATCTGTCCGATGGGTCACGATTTCGATTTTGGTGCCGTCTGCAACCGAGCTTTGACCAAAATTGCGTAAAACATTGACATGCAAAAGAATATCTGGGCCGCCCTCGTCAGCAACCACAAAGCCAAACCCCTTTTCCGGATCGAACCATTTCACCTGCCCACTCACGTGGTACATACTGTTAAGATCTTCTGCCAAGTCTACTCCGCCAAGGTGAGTTTTACGTAAATGTTACCTGCAAGTTTTGCGATGTTTTGACTTGCAAGTTCAAGCAAGTAATTATCAATGATTACATATCGTTGCATTTCACGTGACGTGAACGTCATGGATTGATTCGTTGTATCTGCCAAGGATCTGACGGTTTTTTGCGGCGCCAGACAAATCGGTCATGCAGCCGAAAAGCCCCATCAGCCCAAAATTCTATCTCGACCGGAGCAATCCTATACCCCCCCCAAAACGGCGGTCTGGCAGGGTTCGGTCCCCGAACCAATGTCACCTGGGCGACTTTGGCCATCAAAGCACCCCGGCTCTCCAGAGGTTGCGACTGTTCCGATGCCCAGGCACCCAGACGACTTTGCAGCGACCGCGACGCGTAGTAGGCATCGGCCTGTGGGCCATCTTCTCGACTGATATTTCCGCGCACACGAATTTGTCGGCGCAGCGACTTCCAATGCATAACAAAGGCCGCTTTACCCGCGCCATCCAATTCGTTGGCTTTGGCGCTGTTATAATTAGTATAAAACACAAATGCGTCTGGTTCAATCTCTTTGAGAAGAACCATACGCGCATTGGGCAAACCGTCCTTATCCACTGTGGACAAGGCTATGGCATTGGCATCGTTTGGTTCGCTTTCAAAGGCTTCTTTCTGCCAGCGCTGAGCAATGACAAACGGATCATCGCCAGCAAATATTCCACTGCGATCACTCATGCGGCTTACTCACTTGTTTTCATTTTCTATACGACTAAGCCGCGGGACCGATAACAGCAAGAGGCTCTGCCCTTGATGCACACACATCAATCGCTTAAACGTCGGTCTACATTTATCAAAGGGTGCAAACACGCATGTCTAAACAACTAATGACAGGAAAGCGCGGCCTGATAATGGGTCTGGCCAACGAAAGATCAATCGCCTGGGGTATTGCGCGCGCCTGTGCCGAACAGGGCGCGGAGCTGGCGTTTTCCTATCAGGGAGATGCGCTGAAGAAACGGGTTGAACCTCTTGCTGCTCAATTGAACAGCGATATTGTGCTGCCCTGCGATGTTGGCGACGAGGCTTCGATGGATGCGCTGTTTGCGGATTTGCAGGATCGTTGGGGCAGTCTGGACTTTATCGTCCACGCCATCGGCTTTTCGGATAAGAACGAATTGCGCGGGCGCTATGTCGACACCAGCCGGGGCAATTTCCAGATGAGCATGGATATTTCGGTCTATTCCTTCACCGCAGTTGTGCAGCGCGCCGAAAAGATGATGAATGAGGGCGGGTCATGCCTGACCCTGACCTATTACGGTGCGGAAAAAGTCATGCCGCATTACAACGTGATGGGCGTCGCCAAGGCCGCGCTTGAGGCATCGGTGCGCTATTTGGCCGAGGATCTGGGCAAAGACGGCATCCGCGTCAACGCAATCTCGGCGGGGCCAATCAAAACACTGGCCGCCTCGGGGATCGGCGATTTCCGCTATATTATGAAATGGAACGAATATAATTCGCCACTACGACGCAATGTGACCATTGATGACGTTGGCAAATCAGCATTGTATCTGCTGTCTGACCTTGGGTCGGGTGTAACTGGTGAGTTGCTGCATGTGGACGCCGGATATCATGCCATTGGTATGAAAGCGGTTGATGCACCTGATATTACAAAGGGTTGAACCGGGGAACGGATATGGACAATCCCGGCAATTCGAAAACCGTTTTCTGTGCTGCGGCTGTTCGAGGTGTTACTTGGCGCCTGCGTCATCAACTGGTGCTACCTGACAATCAAACCGACACTTGACCGCATTGCGGCGCTGGGTTTAGGGGCCATAGATGGTCGCCTAGTGCCGGACCGCCAAGTCACAATATAAGGAGTGCTGCCATGACCGACCGTCTGCCCCACGAAAAAGGCTTTCACATCAGCTGGGACCAAATTCACCGCGACAGCCGCGCGTTGGCATGGCGG
>JAHRVZ010000442.1 GCA_019090405.1 Paracoccaceae bacterium | reverse complement strand
CTGACGATCAGTCGCAGTTGGGGGCAGATAACGCTGCGGTCTCCGGGGCTTCAGCTGGTGCGTAATCTGGCGCATTTCACCGCGCAGAATATGTGGTTTTTTGCAATCAGCGTGATCCCCCTTGCGCAGGTTTTTGCGCTGGAATTTACCATGCCTATATGGGTCGTGTTGTTGGCTCCCTTATTGCTGGGCGAACGGCTGACCAGTATCCGTGCGCTGTCTGCGGTTATCGGATTTATTGGCATTCTGATCGTTGCGCGCCCGTCACCTGATACCATCAATGCCGGTGTGATCTCGGCTGCCACCGCCGCTTTTTTCTTTGCGATTACAACGATTTGCACCAAGCGGCTGACGCGAACCGAAACCATTGCCTGTATTTTGTTCTGGCTGACCTCGATGCAATTGGTCTTTGGCGTCATCATGGCCGGTTACGACGGTGACATCGCCCTGCCCAACGCCCAAACCGGTCCCTGGTTGTTGCTGATCGCCATTGGTGGCCTGACAGCGCATTTCTGCCTGACCAAAGCATTGTCCATTGCGCCGGCCACAGTGGTGGTACCCATTGATTTTGCCAGACTTCCTGTCATCGCAATCGTCGGAATGCTGCTGTATCACGAAGCACTGGACATCTGGGTGTTCGTCGGAGCCGCCGTGGTATTTGCGGGCAACTACCTCAACATCTTTTATGAAACCCGCAAGAACCGGGTTGCTTAGAGCCAATTGCCCACTCGACCTTGCCAATCCTGAACACCTGATCCAATTGACCCGGACTGCCCTGCAGCGTAGCTAGGCAAAAAGGGACAGGCTGATGATTTATACCTCTGCTCAGGATTGGCGCGCGGCGACACATAAACGTGTGCTGTTGTTTGCGATGTCCGGGCTTGGGAAAACCCATATCAGTCAGATGTTGCGCGATTCTGGTGATTGGTTTCACTACTCAATAGATTACCGCATTGGCACGCGTTATATGGGTGAATATATCGCCGATAACGCCAAAGCCGAAGCGATGAAAAACCCGTTTCTGCGGGAATTGTTACTATCGGATTCAATCTACCTTGGATCGAACCTTAGTTTTGACAACCTGACGCCAGTCGCCAGCTATCTGGGAAAACCCGGTGATCCGTCCAAAAATGGTCTTGCGATGCCGGAATATCGCCGTCGTCAGGAACAATTTCGTCAGGCCGAAATCTATGCGTTGCATGATACTGAATATTTCATCCACCGCGCACAGGCCTTGTATAATTACCCAAACTTTGTCTGCGATACTGGCGGTTCAATCTGCGAGTGGGCCGATGCAGACGATCCTGACGATCCACTCCTGACCGAGTTGTCGCAACACACCCTGTTGGTCTGGATCAAAGGTGATGAAAATCACACCCAGGAATTGATCCGCCGGTTTGACAAATCGCCAAAACCAATGGCCTATCAACCCGAATTCCTGACCCGTGTCTGGGACAAATACCTAAGCGAAAACAATTGCCAGGAAGACGATGTTGATCCAGATACGTTCATCCGATGGACCTATGCGCAGGCCTTAGAGCACCGCCAGCCCCGCTATGAGGCGATGGCGAAATGGGGCGTTACCGTCACCGCAAATGACGTGGCAAAAGTCACGGATGCTGCTGGATTTGACGACCTTATTGCCAATGCCCTTGAGATGCGCGGCTAAACATCTTATCTCAGCAGACTGAAATCAAAAGAAAATCCCATGCCAATTAAGATACCTTCCGACCTGCCCGCCTATAAAGTTCTCAATCGCGAGGGCGTCAAGGTCATGTCCGAGGATCAGGCAGCCCGGCAGGATATTCGCCCCTTGCGCATTGCCTTGCTGAACCTGATGCCCAAGAAAATCCAGACCGAAACCCAATTCGCAAGGCTGATCGGTGCCACGCCTTTGCAGATCGAATTCACCCTGATCCGCATGTCCGAACATCAGACCAAGACCGCCAGCAGCGACCATATGCAAAGTTTTTATCGGCCGTTTTCCGACATACGAAACGAAAAATTTGATGGGTTGATCATTACCGGCGCACCGATTGAACATCTTGAATTTGGCGACGTGACCTATTGGGACGAACTCTGCGAAATTTTTGACTGGACGCAAACCAATGTGCAGTCGACTTTTGGCGTTTGCTGGGGCGGCATGGCAATGATTAACCACTTTCATGGTGTCAAAAAACACATGCTCGAAACCAAACTGTTCGGGTGTTACCGACACCGGAACCTTGCCCCCGCATCGCCTATTTTGCTAGGTTTTTCAGATGATTGTGTGATCCCGGTATCGCGTTGGACGGAAATGCGCCAATCAGAAATTGACGCCGCAACCAACCTGACAACCCTGCTGGGCAGCGATGAAGCAGGGCCATGTCTGGTCCGCGATCCGGACCATCGCGCGACCTATATATTCAATCATTTTGAATATGACAGTGACACGCTAAAACAGGAATATGACCGCGATATCGCTGACGGAACACCGATAAACGTACCGCTGAATTATTACCCCAAAGATGACCCGTCACAAAAACCGACGAACCGTTGGCGCAGTCACGCGCACCTGCTGTATGGGAACTGGTTGACGGAAGTGTATGAAAACACTCCGTTTAACCTGAACAACATTGGTCGCTAAAGCGTTGATAATATCCCTTATTGCACTGATCGTGTTTGCAGGGTTCGTGCTTTGGCGCGCCGCGAAAATGGAGACATTGGCCGAGGCAACCTATCCCCCCGAGGGGCAGTTGTTGGATGTTGAGGGCGTTCAGGTCCATGCCGTTGTCATGGGCAAAGGGCCAGATGTGGTGCTGATCCATGGCGCAAGTGGCAACACCCGTGACATGACATTCTCGCTCGCCCCGCGACTGGCCGAAGGCTACCGTGTCATTGTGTTTGACCGTCCGGGGTTGGGCTATAGTGATCCGATTAGTGAAACAGGCGCGACGCTTGTACAACAGGCGGACGTTTTGCAAAAGGCAGCCGTGCAACTTGGGGCGACCCGGCCAATTGTTGTCGGACACAGCTATGGCGGCAGCGTCGCGCTGACATGGGCAGTACAACACCCGGATAATATCTCGGCCATGGTCCTTGTCGCGGCGGCGTCCAATCCCTGGACCACACAGCTGGACACCTATTATAAAATCACCTCAAGCGCGCTTGGCAGCGCATTGGTGGTGCCTCTTATCACCGCATTTGCAACAAACAACCATGTTGATGATGCGATGACAGACGTATTTGCGCCGAACCCGACGGCAGAAGGCTATGGCGAAAATGTCGGAGCCGCACTGACGCTAAGACGTGATTCGACACGCGCCAATGCTTTGCAACGGGCCAATTTGCTGGATGAAATCATCACCTTAGAGCCAAGGTATGGCGAAATCTCGGTGCCAACAGAAATCATTCACGGCACCGAAGATGATACCGTTGATTTTGATCTGCATGCGGTGCAGCTCGCGGGTCAGATTGACGGCGCGGTGCTGACCCGTCTTGAGGGCGTTGGCCACATGCCACACCATGTGGCAGAGGATGATGTAATAGCAGCAATTGACCGCGCAGCGACACGCGCGGGTTTGCGTTAATCGGATTAACATCCCATATAGGTTGTACACGCAGGTACAAAGGCCAGTTCATGACCCTTCCATTTGACGGTGCAATTAGCCGGTATTTCGAAAATGACGCTCCGGATCACGTCCGCGAAGCCATCCGGCGCGCCGACAAGAACGAGATTTTGGACGCAAATTTCCCGCATAGTGAGCTGATGAATCGCAAAGGCTATGACGCGGAACTTAAGGCGTTGCAGGTTGAACTGGTCAAAATGCAGTCTTGGGTAAAAGACAGCGACGCGCGGGTTATGATCGTGTTTGAAGGACGGGATGCCGCAGGAAAAGGCGGTACTATCAAACGGTTCCGCGAAAATCTTAATCCACGTGGTGCGCGGGTTGTTGCATTGCCTAAACCTTCGGATGCGGAACGCAGTCAATGGTATTTTCAACGCTATATCGACCATCTGCCATCGGGTGGTGAAATCACTTTTTTTGATCGCAGTTGGTACAACCGGGGTGTTGTTGAAAAGGTATTTGGGTTCTGCGATGACACCCAACGCGAGCAGTTTTTCAATCAGGTTCTGCCCTTTGAATCGGCACTGGTTGACGACGGAATATATCTGTTCAAATTCTGGATGAATGTCGGGCGCGCCGAACAATTGCGTCGTTTTCTATCACGTGAAGATGACCCGCTAAAGCAATGGAAACTCAGCTCTATCGACGTCAAGGGGTTGTACAATTGGGATGATTATTCCAGCGCGATCAAGGAAACTTTGACCCGCTCGCATTCAGATATTGCGCCCTGGACGATCGTTCGATCAGATGACAAACGACGCGGCCGGATTGCCGCCATCCGCCATGTCCTGTCGTCGCTGGATTACAGCAACAAAAACCACAAAACAGTTGGTCAGGCAGACGCGCAACTGTGTGGCGGTCCGGCACTTTGGAATGTCTAAGCGCGGGTATCATCATGGCAATTTGCGTCAGGCGCTGATTGACGCCGCACTTGAGTTGATCGAGACTCACGGGCCGACAGGATTCACCCTGTCTGAGGCCGCCAAACAGGCCGGCGTCACACCTGCTGCGGTGTATCGGCACTTTCAGGGCCGCGAAGACCTGATCGCCGAAGGCGCACGTCAGGGCTATGAGATGTTCGCGGACCTTATGCAGTATGCTTATGACAAAGGTCAGCCATCCGCGTTGGCCGCGTTTGAGGCAACCGGGCGCGCCTATCTGGCCTTTGCCCGCAAACACCCCGGCCACTATATTGCGATGTTTGAGAGCGGGATTTCGGTAAACCGAACGCCTGAACTGGCGGCGGCTTCGAACAAGGCAAAGGGCATTCTGGAACGGGCCGCAGCCGAACTGTCGGAACATATCCCGCCCGAAAAGCGCCCGCCCGCATCAATGTTTAGCGCCCATATTTGGGCGATGAGCCACGGCGTAGTTGAATTGTTCGCGCGCGCAACACCGGGAACACAGGCACCATTTACCCCCGAAGACCTTCTGGAAAGCGGGATTGGGATTTATCTACGTGGGCTGGGATTGAT
>JAHRVZ010000048.1 GCA_019090405.1 Paracoccaceae bacterium | reverse complement strand
ACCTCAGACACAATGACGGAATCTGACTACAACACAAGTTCCGGCAACCTCTCAGCCGGGGGCGTGTTGCGGCTTCTTTCGCTGCACACAACACCGTCGATGACCGTCATGCCAATACCCGGAAGGTTTCCAAGCTGAATGGATTCCAGAAGGTCTTTGCCCGGCGCATGTTGTGCCTGATCCATCAGCACAAAATCCGCACAATGGCCGATCTCGATCAGCCCGGTGTCAAGTTCGCGCTGGCGCGACGTGTTGCCATTGGCAAAACACATCGCAATTTCCGCCGGCACGTTGCCAAGACTGGACAGCATTGCCACCATGCGCAGAATACCCAGCGGCTGAACACCTGATCCTGCCGGCCCGTCAGTTCCCAGAATGACCCGGTCCAACTGTTTCAGTTCACGCGCGGTATTCAGCGTCAGCAAAGCCGCCCGTTCGTTGCCGTTATGAACAATTTCCAGCCCGGCAGTACAGCTTTCGCACAGGCACATAATCTGATCGTCCGGCAACGCCGTATGACCGCCGTTGATATGGCCAATCACATCAGTTCCGGTTTCAAGAACCATATCAGCATCAATAAGGCCCGACCCCGGAATTGACGGACCACCAGTATGGATTGTGCTTTGAATGCCGTATTTACGCGCCCAATCAACCATTTGTTTCGCGGTTTTACCGTCTTTGACCGTACCAAGCCCGACCTCGCCCAGCAGTTTGACACCGGCGTCGGCAAGATCCTTGAAATCCTGCTCAACCATGCCGTGTTCGATCACCGGAGCGCCAGCGTGAACCTTGACCCCAGAGGGGCGAAAATTCTCGTACCAACGCTGCGAGGCGATCGCCATGGCCTTGAGACCCACAATATCTTTGGGACGACCGGGCATGTGGACTTCTCCGGCGGAAATCAATGTGGTGACACCGCCGTGCAGGGTGGAATCAATCCAATGCAACTGTTGTTGGCGCGGCGTGTAATCGCCCACGACCGGATGAATATGACTGTCAATCAATCCCGGTGCCAGGGCCACCCCATGCGCGTCAATAACCGTGGTCGCACCTTCGGTATCTAGATCCTTTTCCCGACCAAAAGCGGAAATCTTACCATCCTCGGCGATGATACAATCCGCTTCCAGGATCGGCGCCTCCATCTTGCCAGAGAGAAACAATCCAATATTCTTGATGACGAGCTTTGTATTCATTTTCTTCCCCATGCGGTTAATTTTGTTTGCCTGTGGGCAGGTTGCCTAAACAGTCAAGCACCCCCCGTCCTCGTTTGGTCAAAAATCTTTGCCATTCACCTCAACCCATCTTGCCCCTCGGCCTGATCGTGGGTCAGCCCGCCAACGCGCGGCAGGGGTCGGCCAGAGTCAGTCACAGCCACAGCAACCAAGATCTCGTTTGCGCGGGGGGCGTCGTTCAGGCGTATCTCAATACCGTCAAAGTGTGAACGCACATAGGCTGCATCCTTATGCCCTAAAGGCACGTCAAGAACCTGACCCGGACCTCCCATTTTCTTGCAGGATGGCACCAGAGCCGCGCCCTTTTCCACCTCTTTGCGCAACGGCGCGCCCATCTTGGGATGTAGCAGGGCGGCAGCATGTTCCAGTTCGCCATTTTCGCCCACCATCGCGGCCTTGCCATAACTTTGTGCCTCGGCCGGGCTGATCCCCAGTGCCTCGACACATTTTCGGCCCAGCAATTCTCCCAGTTCAGCACCCATTTCGATCAGCGGCTCAAGATCAGGAACGAATTTACCGGCAAACGGGTTGGCAATGACCGCCATCGCCACCGCCTTGCGGGTGGGCGGTGCAATTGATTGGCCAACTTCGGTGTGGGTCTCTTCGACCCAGGTCGCAATTTTACGAATATCCACAATAATTCCTCCTGTTAAGGTTCAACGAAGCCCATCCAGCCCCTTGATATCCCATGCCTCAAGCCCGCCCGAGCGCGAATGTATCCGTGGGCCAGAGGTCATCACCAGCGCCAGCAGCATTTCATCGGCACGCGGGCCGTCATTGACCCCAACCTCCATCGAGTCAAAATGACTGCGCACATAGGCCGCGTTGATATGGGTGATCGGCACATCCAGACGCGCGCCAACGCCGCCGACCTTTTTGGCCGAGGGCACGATGGCCTTGCTACCACCTATCATCTCGCGCATGGCATAGCCCCCCGGCGCGTGCCACAACGCGCCATGCTCTAACTCGCCTGCGGCCCCAATCAGCGCGCCCTTGCCATAGCCCTGCACACGCGTCGCGCCACCTATAACCTTGACCAGATTTCCCGCCATTTGCAGCCCCAGCGGGCGCAGATCGTCCATGAACCCCTGAATGTCGGGTTCATAACGACCCGAAAACGGGTTGCAGATCACCGCAATCGCCGCCACCCGAAGCAATGGCGTATCAGCGACCGGACCACCTTCGTGATAGATTTCCTCGACGATTGTCAGCATTTTGCGCAGGCTGAGGTCAGACATGATTCACCATTCTTTTTTGTTTAGCTGCCCTTGTTAGCGAAGCGGGTTTTTGGGGTAATGAGCCAACAATACGTTGCGAACCCTGCAGTGATAAGGCCGCGCCCAGAATCCGGCCCTGTTGAAACATGGTTTGCGCCACAACCGTTCCGGCATTCAGGGCCAGGTCGATTTCCACGTCGCTTAACGCGCCAACTTTGACAACAACCTGCCGGTCTCCCAAATCGCTGTCAGGGTCGATATCGGATGCGGCCTGACGGGTAATCGACGTGTGGCCCGGTAAATCCACCGCATTTGCAATCAGCGTGGCGGCCACATCAGCGGCGGCGGCGGAATGCGCCAGCACGCTGACATTGTCAGCGATACCAAAGGACAGGCTACGCCCGCCAAAACCGCTGGTGGCGATGCCACGCACGGGCGAATCTGCGTCAATCAGAATACGACCATGGTCGGTTCCATCCAACCCGGCAATGGCGGTGATGAATTCAGTACCAGCACCAAGGTGCAAAGCAATATCGCCACCATTGTTCACATAGGCGCGGGTAATGGGGATATTGATGGCATCGGCAACAATCGTCGCCAAAACCTCGTCTGCGACAGCCCCCGCCACCGCAGCCATTGGGGTCACAAATTGCGGCGCATAAGGGCGAACTGACCGCCCCATGCGCCGCGCAATAGTGCCGACTGGCAGCGTGGCCCCCGAAACTATGGCGCTTCGCAGCAGGGGTAATTCGCTTACCAGTTCGCTCAACACCGATCCGAACCGTCGTGTCGCGGCTTCAAATCCGCGCGTTCTTGCGACCGGTTTGGCTGCATCGACGCCGATGATAAGGTCAATCGGACCGTGCTGCAGATGCAGACGGCTGCCATCTCCTAATAGTGCGGCTTGCGGCCCAACCATGCTCTAGCCTGACCGGCCAGGGGTCCAGCGAATATTGTCGCTGAAAGTTGCAGTGCTGCCCTGCCCGACCCTACGCATATCTTCGCCCATTAAGCTGTCCACACTTTGACGCGCGCACGCAGCAAACGCAAAATGCGGTACAAACGGACAGGCGCATGATGAGAGATATTCCATCGAAGTCTCTGGTTTTTCGTTAGCATGCTAACATTAAGATGGCCGCGCGTAATGT
>JAHRVZ010000441.1 GCA_019090405.1 Paracoccaceae bacterium | reverse complement strand
AGATGAAAAGCCGCGACCGGCGCGGTCGCCAAGGGTTGCGGTTTCGGTGGCGTCGCCGCCCAGAGTGATCTGGTAGTTTTCGACCCCCGCGCGATCAAGGCCAAGAATGCCGATATGGGCGATATGATGGTGGCCACAGGCATTGATGCAACCGCTGATTTTAATTTTCAGTGCACCGATGTCATGTTCGAGTTTCAGATCCTCAAAGCGCGTGGCGATTTCTTGCGCGATGGGGATGGAGCGGGCCGTGGCCAGCGCGCAGTAATCCATACCGGGGCAGGCGATGATGTCGCTGATCAGCCCGATATTTGCGGTTCCCAGACCGGCACGCTGAAGTTCGGCGTGGATCACTGGCAGGTCGGATTTATGCACATGTGGCAGGATCACGTTCTGTTCATGCGAGATGCGCAATTCGTCATGGCCGTAGCGTGCGGCCAGATCAGCCATCAGGCGCATCTGATCGGCCGAGGCGTCCCCCGGTGTTGCGCCATGTGCCTTGAGACTGATCGACACGATGGCATAGCCATCGGCACGGTGAGCCGACAGGTTGGTGTCGGACCAGCTGCGAAATACCGGGTCAACGCGGTAAGCATCGTCATAGCTAGTCAACGGTTTCTGCTGCCAGAGGGGGGCGGCGAAGGCCGTTTCAATGTCGCGCAGCAAGTCCTGATCGACGCCACTAAAGGTGGGGCGGATCAGCAGGAACTGTTCTTCGACCAAAGCCCGGATTTTGTCGATACCGTTTTCGTGGACGGTGATTTTGATACGGGCTTTGTATTTATTATCGCGCCGTCCCAACAGGTTATAGACGTTTAACACGGCTTCAAGATAAGGTAGCAGGTCGGCTTTGGGCAGGAATTCCCGGATGGTTTTGCCGATCATCGGGGTGCGGCCCAGACCGCCGCCGACGATGACTTCGAAGCCGGATTTGCCGTCACGTTCAACGATGCGCAGGCCGATGTCATGGGATTTTATTACGGCGCGGTCATTGCTGCTGCCGGTGACTCCGATTTTGAATTTGCGCCCCAGAAACTGGAAATCGGGGTGGTCGGTGGACCATTGGCGGATCAGTTCGGCCACCGGGCGCGGATCGGTGATTTCATCTGCGGCGGCCCCGGCAAAATGGTCGGCCGTCACATTGCGGATGGTGTTGCCGCTGGTCTGGATTGCGTGCAACCCGACCTTGGCCAATGCGTCCAGCATATCGGGAACGTCGCGCAATTTTGGCCAGTTATACTGGATGTTCTGACGGGTGGTGAAATGGCCATAGCCTTTGTCCCATTTCTCAGAAATCTCGGCCAATGTGCGCATTTGTGCGGAATTGAGCGTGCCATAAGGGATCGCCACACGCAGCATATAGGCGTGCAATTGCAGATACAGACCGTTCATCAGGCGCAAAGGTTTGAATTCATCCTCAGTCAATGACCCGTCAATGCGGCGTTCAACCTGGGCGCGGAACTGGGCATTGCGTTGATTCAGAAAGGCGCTGTCAAATTCGCTATATTTATACATGGCTAAGGTCTTCCTGTTTTCCGTGAGCATAGTTGGACGGTCCGGTGCGGCGAAATTCTTCGCGAAAATGCACAGGTTCGGGGCCGTTTTCGCCAATGGCAATGTCGGCCAGATAGGCGCCGACAGTGGTTTCTTGCTGTTGCTCGGCATTGAGCAGGCGCAACTGGGCGTGGGCCTCATCTGTGATGATTTCAGCGTCGGCCAGCTGGCGGGACCAGTGATCATCGACGGTCTGATAGATCACATCGCCATCAAGCAAGTCAGAGGCAGTGACAATTTTGGGTGTGAATGGGCGGGACATCAGGCTGTCTCCATTTGCAATTGTGAAAGGGCGTGGGCCGCGCGTGGGGCGAGGCCATAAAAGGTCAGGGCAGGGCCATCAAATCCGGCATCGGCCAGATCTGCGGGCAGGCTGGCCAATGTGGTGTCCAGAATGCGTTGATCAGCGCGCGAGGCGTTTTCAATGACGCTGACAGGCGTGGCACGGTCGGCACCATGCATCAGTAGACGACCCTGAACAAAGCGGGCGGATTTCTTGCCCATGTAGATCGCGGCAACTTCGCCCGGACGCGCAAGGGCGGCCCAGTCGTGATCGGCAAAGCCGCGCGTGTCGTGGCCGGTGAGAAAGCGAACGGATGAATTGCGCCCGCGTTTGGTCAGGCTTTGACCAAGGGCCGCAACCGAGGCTGAGGCGGCGGTAATACCGGGGACGATGTTCCAACTGATCCGGGCCGCATCACAGGCGTCGATTTCTTCGTCCAGACGGCCAAAGACAGTGGCGTCGCCGGATTTAAGCCGAACGACCTGCGAGCCAAGCCCTGCATGTTGCACAATCAGGGCGTTGATATCGTCCTGTGCCATGGCTGGGCCAAAGCCTTGTTTGCCGGCGACGATGATGGTGGCTTCGCGGCGGGAAAGGTCCAGAATTTCGGAACTGATCAGGCGGTCGTGAATGACCACATCTGCCTCATCCAGCGCACGGCGCGCTTTCATGGTGAGCAGGTCAGGATCACCTGGCCCTGCGCCAACAAACGCGACATGGCCCGGGCGTGCAGCGCGTGACAGGTGGCGATCAAGCAGCGCGTTCAGGGCGGGTTTTACGGCGGCTTCGCCTTTGGCGATGGCTTTGGGACCGGTGCTTGCAAAGAACTCGGCCCAGAAATCACGGCGGGCGCGTCCGACTGGAAGTTTCATCGCCAGCGCGCGGGCGGATTTGCCGATACGCGCAAGCGGGCCGATCGAGGTGGGCAACCGCGCCTCTAGTTCAGCCTTTAGGGAGCGGGCAAGCACGGGGGCGGTGCCCTCGGTGCCGATGGCGACGGTGACGGGCGTGCGGTCAACGATGGCTGGGGTTATAAAGTCGCTGTCTTGCAGGTTATCAACGATATTGACCAAGGCACCGGCATTGCGGGCAAGTTTGGCCACACGGGTGTCTTCGGCTGGGGTTTCGTTAGCGGCATAAAAAAGCGTGGCGCTGGAGATGTCACCATCCGCAACAGGTCGACGGATCAATGTAAGCTTGCCCACTTGCGCCCAGTTTTCGATTTCCGGGGCTGGCAAGCTGGCAAAGACTGTCAGGTTGGCATTGGTTTTCAAAAGCAGTCGCAGTTTGGCCAAAGCTGCATCGCCACCGCCGGACAACACGACGGCGCGCGCGTTCAAGTCAAGGAAGATCGGAAAATGTTGCATTTTGATGGCTCGGCTGGCTGTTTGACTTCTATGTGAATATAGGAAATTATCCCGCTAAGTTACCATATGTTGGAATAGATAAGGACGTTTGTTCTGATTAGGTGGCGAAGTGGAACAAATGGCCTAAGGGTGAAGGGATTTCAGGAATGACAGTTCGGATAGATGATACAGACCGGAAAATCCTGGTAGAGCTGCAGCGTGATGCAAGCCAGTCACTTGACGATATCGCGGTTCGGGTGGGCAGTTCCAAGACCCCTGTGTGGAATCGGATCCGCAAATTACGAGAGGCCGGGGTGATTGGACAACAGACCGTTGTTCTGGATGCCGAAGCCCTGGGGTTTGAGGCCTGTTTCTTTGTGTTGATCCGCACATCAGAGCATGAAGCCGACTGGCAGGCGGCGTTTTTGCAGGCGCTGCAAGATCGCCCTGAAGTGCAGGAGGCGCATCGGCTGGCGGGCGATATTGATTACATCCTGAAAGTGAGAGTGCGAAATGCAAGGGCGTATGACGAGTTTTATCAGGCGCTGATATCTGAGGTGAAAGTGTTCAATGTGACCGCGTTGTTGTCGATGGAAGAGATCAAGTCGACGACGATGTTGCCTTTGGTCGATTCGACAAAGTGAGAGCGCAGTTAAGTTGGTAAATGTTTGATTTTGAGTATTTGGGACGAGAAGAAATAGTTTGGGTCTTTTCTATTTTGAGACCATGAGGTTGGTTAGCCCGTGAAAATGGTAAGTGTTGGCATAGCTTGGCGCTGTCTGGGTCAGGTTGGGGCAGCGATCAAACAAAATGGGCAGCGCGATTTGGAGTTCCTGACGGGCAAGGGGTGCTCCGACGCAGAAATGCAAGCCGCCGCCAAAGCTGGCGTTTGTCTGGATTGGTCGGGCGGGATCGAATGTGTTCGGATTGTCCCATGTTTTCGGATCACGATTGGCGGCACCCAACATCAATGCGACCTGATCGCCGCGCTGGAAGGTGTGGCCAAAGATCGTAATTGTTTCATAGGCATAGCGCGTGAACATGTGCAGAGGCGGGTCAAAGCGGAGGATTTCTTCGGTGGTTTTTGCGATGTTTTGTTGGGTCAGGGATGTTGGGTCAGTTCCGGTTTCCAACAGGGTTTTGACGCCATTGGCAAGGGAATGGACGGTGGCCTCGTGGCCGGCATTCAACAGCAGAATGCAGGTTCCGATCAGTTCGTCTGTTGACAGCTTTTCGCCGTCCTCTTCGGCGGCGATCAGGCGGGTGATCAGGTCGTCTTTGGGGGTGGCGCGGCGACTGTTGATATAGTCGTTCAGAAAGGCGCTGAATTCGCTTGAGGCAAGGGCCGCCGCATCCTCGGTCGCGCGGGTGCGGCTGGCCTGATACATCGCCACCATGTCGTGAGACCAGCTTAGCAATTGTGGAGCCATGGCTTCGGGAACGCCAAGCAGGCGCGCAATGACGATCACCGGGATCTGGCTGCAATAGGCCGGGATCAGATCAAAGGGTTCATCTGGAAAGGCGTCGATCAGCTGATGGCTAAGGGTTGTGATGTCCGGCACCATTGCGGTGATCTGGCGTGACGTAAAAGCACGCAGGATCAGCGATCGCAGGCGGGTGTGGCGCGGTGGTTCGGCATCCAGCATCGAGGTGGCTTCGACCTTGTGGAAGGGTGCAAGGTGGTCGGGACCGGGGCTGGCCAATTCGGTTGGGATTTCACGGCCAAAGCGGCGATCTTTGAGCAGGGTTTGCACGGTTTCATGGCTGAAGGCCGCAACCATGTTGTAGTCGGCCCAATATTGCAAAGGTCCACCCGTACGCGCCGCGTCATAAAATGGATAGGGGTTCTGAACAAACGCTGGATCAGTCGGGGATTGATGGAGTGTTTTCATGGCGCTAAAATGCCAAGCTCTCTGGTCAATGCAAGCCTTGGTTTGATAAGCTGACAAAATGACCACATCGCAAGATCAAAGACGCTATCAACGACGGTGGATAATTCTGGCTTTTTTGCTGGGTGTGGCGGCGTTGAGTGCCGGCGTCTGGTATTACGGCTATCGTCAGGCGCTGGATCAACTGGCACGTCGGGCGAAAAGCGATCTGGCGCTGGCAAGTGACCGGCTTAGCACTCAATTGCAGGGCTATCAGGAACTGGCGGTGCTGACGGCGGACCATCCGGGTTTGAGCGGGTTGCAGGATATTGACCGACAGCAGGCGGCGCAAAGGCTGTTGCTGGAGATCGCGGATAAAACAGCAGCACTTGATGTGATGTTCGTGGATGTCGCAGGCGTTGTTCAGGCGGCGGCGCATGGTGTGCTGGGACGCGATGTTAGCGACACGGCCTATTTTCAACGTGCGATGCATGGCGCTCTTGGGAGCGATCACGGGCTTGTTGGCGCCCTGAATTTGCGCGCCTTTATATATGCCGCCCCGACGTTTGATGCGAACGGGTTGGTGCGTGGGGTGCTGATTATTGTGGCTGACATCGAAGACGTGGAATGGAATTGGCGGGGCAGTAATCCGGCAGTGTATTTTACCGATATGTCGGGGCAGGTGTTTATTTCCAACCGCTCTGAGTTGTTGTTTTGGCAACGGGGTCCGGACGTGCCGGGGTTGATCCCGGTTGATGGTGCGATGTTGCCGTTTGCGGTGCAGCAAATTGGCGGCCATGAGGTCTGGCAATTGGGCTGGGGGCCATATCTGCCAAGGCGTGCGCTGCATCTGGAACAGGATCTGCCGGTTGTTGGGTTGCGCGGCGAAGTTTTGGTAAGTGTCGCGCCCGCCCGCCGGTTGGCGGCATTGCAGGCCTCTGCCGTTCTTGCGATTTGTCTGGCGTTTGGGGCGTTATTGTATCTGGCAACCGAACGCCGCCGCACCTTGGCATTGGCCAATGTCAAACTGGAAAGCCGGGTGAAAAAGCGCACGCAGGCTCTTTCGGCCAGCAACAAACAATTGCGTCTGGAAGTGGCTGAACGGCAAGAGGCCGAAGCTGCGTTGAAACAGGCGCAGGCCGATTTGGTGCAGGCGGGCAAACTGTCTGCTTT
>JAHRVZ010000047.1 GCA_019090405.1 Paracoccaceae bacterium | reverse complement strand
GTGGTGAGATTGCGCAGGGTGAACACAAAGCCATTGTTGCAGCGCTTGAGGCCCGCGACGAAGATGCGGCAGATAAGGCGCTCAAAGATCATATCTCGGTCGCCTTTACGACCCGGCTGAAACAAAACGCGGGTTAATGTGGGGTCAGGGGGGGGGCGTGTTGTCCTCAACCGAATGGCCATGTTCTGTTTTGTCCCAGTAAAACGGGTGCAACGACAGTTCATACAGGGCTTTGAACGCGGCCAGCACTCCAAGTGGAAAATAAGCAATCATTGTGGGAACCCATGGCATCAGGAACCGTCTGTCCGGGCGTGCCACCGCGACCAGACCAATGCAGATATTCAGGATTTCCAACAGAACGAATATACCAGCAATGGCGTAAAGGGCTGGGTTCGGCAGATGGGTCTGGACAGGATGGGTCATACCAAGGCTTAGCAGCCAAAACGACCACAAGACCGGGGCCAATAAAAACTGGCAAACCGTGCCTAGGAAAAACACCTGAAATCCCCAGAACCGCCATGCTCCGAGCTGCTCAAGCAATAGTAGCGGGCGGCGCATGTGAACAAGATAAGTCACCAGAAACCCTTTGATCCAGCGCGAGCGTTGTTTGATCCATGGCCATGTCCGGCAATTGGCTTCTTCAAAGGTGACGGTGTTGATAAGTTCTGTGCGATAGCCCGCACGGGCCAGCCTGACCCCAAGATCGGCGTCTTCGGTGACGTTATGGGCATCCCACCCGCCCAATTCCTCTAGCTCTTTGCGCTTGAAAAACAACGTGGTCCCACCCAGAGGAATCACCAGACCCAGCCGTGCAATCCCCGGCAGGATGATCCGCCACCAACTGGCATATTCAATGGTAAAACATCGCGCCAGCCAGTTGGCGTTTGGATTGTAATAATCCAAAATCCCTTGCAGACAGACAACATCATCATCCGCCTGAGCAAAGCGCGCCACAACCTGATCTATCTGATCCGGCGAGGGCGCATCTTCGGCGTCCCAAATGCCAATGATGTCACCGCGACAGAAATCCAAAGCGAAATTCAGCGCACGAGGCTTGGTTTTAAGATTGCCATGGGCGGGGACTTCGATCACCCGAATCCACGGAGGAAGGATGGTTTGATCCAAAGTCTGACGGGTTATGTCGTCCTGTTCTTCCAGTACCAGCATCACATCAATCAGAGCTTTGGGATAGGTCAGGCGCGACAAACGGCGAATAAGGGCTGCGGCAATTTCCTTTTCGTGAAACAGCGGCACCATGATCGAAACCTTCGGCAGCCGTATCGGTGTGATTTCCAGAGGGTCAATGGGCGCGGAAAGGGGGGGATGGGCACTAAGATGGCCAACGAACGAAAGAAGTTTAAGGCTTGCAAAAGCAAACACTGAAATAATCGCGAATATGCTGATGACTGTCAGGCTCAGGCTGGGCAATGCGATGGTAAAGGCCAGATAGATCAGGCAGGCAATGCTCCAGTATGAACGGGTTGGAGCGTTCCATGTGCGGCAGCTCATGTCCTGGGTGACACGGGCGGCAGCCGCGCGGACAAGGGGCTGCGAAAATTCGGCTGTGATGGCGTCGGTGATGGCCGTTTCCTGGGCTAACACCATCAAAGTGTCGGGGAATATATCTGCCAATGCTGTGCGGATGGTTTCAAATTGATCGGGCCGAGCGGTGGCAATCAACACGGTATGACCGATCCGCATCCAGGGGATCACCCGGTGCTTAAGCCAGAATTCAACGGGCATCCGTGCGACCAGATCCTGATAGGGGGCGAGGGCGGTAAAATCTGCCTTGGTGATTCCATATTGACGCGCCAACGCGTCCTGAACGTCCTGCGCGTCGGCCCAGCCTTCGGCGATCAGTATTTCGCCCAGCGGCGCGCCAAGGCGCTTTTGGGCATGCAACGCCTGCACAAGCTGAGCGCCGGTAATAACGCCGTCGTTTACCAAATGCCGCCCCAACGGCATCAAAGGTTGCCCGGCAGTCAGGGCTGACTGTGGGTCGAGCAGCTTAAGGTTTTGGTCGCTCATTCTTGCCGATCCAGCAGATAATACGCAAGCCAGATTGGAGCAACATCGTTAACACTAAGTTAACGTTGATTAAATGTTCGTATCAGCCGCACTGCGTTCGGCCATGGCCGCTGTGAACCGCTGGAACAGATAGTAGCTGTCTTGCGGTCCGGGGCTGGCTTCGGGGTGGTATTGCACCGAATAGACTGGTCGGTCGGACAATCGGATACCACAGTTGGATCCGTCAAACAGCGACCGGTGTGTTTCGACCACTCCGGCGGGCAATGTCTGGGCATCGACTGCAAAACCGTGGTTCATCGAGGTGATTTCGACTTTGCCGGTTTCCAGATCCTTGACAGGGTGATTGGCCCCGTGGTGGCCGTGATTCATTTTGACCGTTTCAGCGCCAAGCGCCAGTGCCAGCATCTGGTGGCCCAGACAAATGCCAAAGACCGGAATATCTGAACTGTCCAGAACGTCGCGAATCATTGGCACTGCGTATTTGCCAGTTGCCGCCGGGTCACCGGGGCCATTGGAAAGGAACACGCCATCAGGTTTATGCGCCATCACGTCTGCGGCGGTGGCGGATGCCGGCAGCACGGTTACATCGCAGCCGGCACTTGCCAGACAGCGCAGGATGTTGCGTTTGGCGCCAAAATCCACCGCGACAACCCTAAATTTCGGATCGTGTTGCCGGCTATAACCTTCGGGCCAGGCCCAACGCATTTCGTCCCAGCGATAGGATTGCGAACAAGTGACATCCTTGGCCAGATCCACGCCTTCCAACCCGGCAAACGCGCGGGCCGCGTCCACCAATGCGGCGGTATCGAAATTACCGTCGGGATCATGCGCCAGCGCAACGTGCGGCGCGCCTTGTTGACGAATTGCGCGGGTCAGGCGACGTGTATCGACGCCCCCAATCGCAATCCGGCCGCGCCGTTCAAGCCAGGTTTTCAGGTCTTCTGCCGCGCGCCAGTTGCTGGCCGTGGTCGGATCCCATTTCACCACCATACCGTCTGCGACCGGATCAGCGGTTTCGTCATCTTCGGGGTTCACCCCGGTGTTGCCGATATGCGGAAAGGTAAAGGTAACGATCTGCCCGGCATAGGACGGATCGGTCATGATTTCCTGATAACCGGTCATAGCTGTGTTAAAACACAGCTCAGCCACGGTTTGTCCGGTTGCACCAAAGCCGATGCCGTAAAATACGCTTCCGTCGGCCAGCGCCAGACAGGCTGTGGGTTTGGTGGGGGCGGATTGGGACATGGTGCGACTCTCATCTCGGGCAAACTTGTTGGTGCTTATAGCGTTTTTGGACAAGGGGGAAGCAGGTTATTTCACGGCATGCAGCCAAAGGCCCAGGACTGCGATCCAGATACCCCCTCAAAAGGCGTTGATGGCAAATTGCGTTACGTCAACTTTGGTAAAATTTTCGGACATTGTTATTTTTCAATAGGTTACGATACCACTCCTCTGTTGTAACGGCCTATTTCATTTTGTAATGTCTTACCTTTCAGTACCCATGGGGATGGTTGGAAAATGGACATGCGCAGTCGGGTCAACGAGGCCTTGAAACAAGCGATGAGAGACAAGGCAGCCACCCGGTTGTCGACTTTGCGATTGATCAATGCGGCGATCAAGGACAAAGAAATTGCGTCGCGCAGTGATGGCAAAGAGGCATCGGTAAGCGACACCGAAGTCCTTGCAATCTTAGGGAAAATGACCAAGCAGCGTCAGGAAAGCGCGCGCATTTACGAAGAAGGCGGACGCCTTGATCTGGCTGAACGCGAACTTCTGGAAATTGCAATAATCGAAGAATTCTTACCAAAGCAGCTTGATGACGATCAGGTTGTCGCTGCGATCAACAAGGCAGTTCAGGATAGCGGTGCTGAGTCTATTCGCGATATGGGCAAGGTCATGGCCAAGCTCAAGGGCAAATATACCGGGCAAATGGATTTCGGCAAAGTCGGCCCTCAGGTCAAAAACCGCCTTTGCGCCGGGGCAGGCACCTGAATCAGGATACATCGGGAAACGCCCACGTTACTTATGTGTTTCGCACGTTTCCCATTCAATTTTGATCCAAATTGATCGCGAAACGCATTAGTCCAGACGAATCTCGGTGATTGCGGTGTCTTGATATTGTGATCCGGGATAAACCTGCTCGATTTCAAATTTGATCCAGGACACTTTGCCCAATTGGGCAAGGATTTCACTGCTCTGCCAATCTGGCGAGTCTTGCAACATCAGGCCGACCCGCGCGCCGTTTGATGCGCTTATACGCAATCGTTTGACCCGACTGTTACGCGCAAAAATCCGGTCGGATTTTGCATAACCATTGCGCATAGATACAGTGCTTAGCTGCCGGGGTTGTTCAAAGACAAAGGTGACAAACTCGCCTATGCCATTGCCACCTGCGGCCTCGACCCAGGCCGTCTGGCTGTCGTCATCAAGTGTATTGGCCGGACCATAGGCGTTGTTTCCCTGTGGTGGTAGAACCGAAGACATGCACATCGTGGCACCGCGCGATGCGACATTGACCGGAACACATTCCTGCGTTGCACTAAACGGAACGGGCAACGCTGGCACGGTTTCTTCTGGGGTTTGAGCCGCCGGCGTTGGCGTCACGCCACCCGGCACCTGACGCTGACGACGCAACCAACCACGTTCGACGGCTGCAAGGCGCTGATGACGCGGCGGATGGGTCACGGACCCACGTTCATCCAACGTAACCCAAAGCGATTGCGACTGAGTCAATGATGCGCCCAAAGCGGACAATGTGAATCCGGCATATTCATCCGCCTCAAGTTCGGTCGGTGGCTTTGATCCGGTCCCGGTTATGGTGTGGCCTTGCAAATGGTGCCCGACCTCATGGGCCATCACGCCATAAAGCTCCCATTGGGTACTGGCGTCGGTGTCGTATTGCGACATCCATTCGGCGTTGAATGCAAGATAGCGCTCGCCGTCGATAATGATCGCCGCTGCATTATCAACATCGTTGGTTTCAACCACCTGAAAATTTGGCAACAGACCGGATACCGCTAGGATATTATCAACCACGATCCAGACCTGTTGGACGGAAAAGGCATTGGTATCGGAATATCGCGTAGCAGGAATGCTAATTTCCCGACATTCGGAAAGATCACAGACGACCTGTTTGCTTGCAGCGTTTTGGGCATTCAGCCCTGATCCAGTCGCGCCGATCAAAAGCGCAGTCGCTATTGCAAATCTCTGCATGTTACCCTCCTTTGTTGGACAACAGGCTAGGGCAAGACCCGGGTGCCGGTAAAGGGGGCTGTCGAACCCAGGGTGATAATCCCCTAGGGTCTTGGTGTTTTTCAATCAAACCCCTTATTGAGAGAACTTCATCAATTCCGTGACGCGCAAGCGACCCAGTTCAATCCGGCAGGACTGAATGGCAATTCCCGTGCCCGATCCGCCGCCAAAGGTTGTTCCGACAAATTTGCAATGCGCATCTCGGTACGCGCTCCAGTCCGACTGGCCTTGTTCCAGAGCTTTGACGCTGCTGGTTCCTTCGGTGATATTGTCCAGCTCTTTAGCCGCATCATGGGCAAACCCAAGGGCAAGATTTACCGCACCGTCAACGTCGGACTCGGTTGTGGTCAGACAGTCGCCAATCTTAACCTGATTGTCGTTGCTGATGCTGCATTCCAATGATGGGTCAGCGGCAAGAAGGCTGGGCTGGCTAATGGTCAATGTGGCGGCCAGGGCTAATAACACGGTTTTCAACTCATCAACTCCCGATTGGTTTTCGCAGCCGACACCAAATCATCTGCCGCGACAATTTCCTTATCACAGTTTATAAGCAAAAGCCCCCGCGAATGGCAGGGGCTTTTGTATGTTTCGACTGACGGGGCAGGCTAGTGCGAATGCACCTTGTCCCAGTCTTCCTGCTTGGGCAGGGTTTCAAACGTATGCTCGGGCGGTGGACAGGACAGTGTCCATTCCAGCGTATCCGCGTATTCGTTCCATGGGTTGTTCTCGGTTACTTTGGCGCCCCGTGTCAGGGTGTAAAAGATAATCCCAATAAACAGCAGGAACGATGCAAACGACAGGAACGCGCCGTAGGATGACCATACATTCCAATAAGAAAACGCTTCCGGATAGTCGATGTAGCGTCGTGGCATACCCTGACGACCCAAAAAGTGCTGTGGGAAGAAAGTAAGGTTGGCACCGATGAACATCATCCAGAAATGCAACTTGGCGGCCCATTCCGGATACATCCGGCCAGACATCTTGGGCAGATAGAAATAGATACCCGAAAAAATCGCGAACACTGCACCAAGGCTCATCACATAGTGGAAATGTGCCACAACGTAGTAAGTGTCGTGGTAATAGCGATCCACTGCTGCCTGGCTGAGGACGATGCCTGTGACGCCGCCAACAGTGAACAGGAACAGAAAACCAAGAGCCCACAACATAGGTGCCTTGAACTCGATTGATCCGCCCCACATGGTGGCAATCCAGCTAAAGATTTTGACGCCGGTAGGCACCGCAATGACCATGGTCGCCAGCATGAAATAGGCCTGCTGGTTCAGCGACATGCCAACCGTGTACATGTGGTGCGCCCAGACAACAAAGCCCAGTCCACCAATACCAATCAGCGCCCAGACCATCGGCAGATAGCCAAACACCGGTTTGCGGCTAAAGGTGGCAATGACGTGGCTGATAATGCCGAAACCGGGCAGGATCACGATGTAAACTTCGGGGTGACCAAAGAACCACAGAATGTGCTGATACAGGACCGGATCGCCGCCTTCGGCAGGATCAAAGAACGAAAAGCCAAAGTTTCTGTCCATCAGCAACATGGTAATCGCGCCCGCCAAAACCGGCAGAGACAACAGAATCAACCAGGCTGTGACAAAGATCGACCATGAAAACAGCGGCACTTTGAACAGGGTCATGCCCGGAGCGCGCATATTCAGGAACGTGGTGATCATGTTGATCGCGCCCAGAATGGACGAAGCACCCGACAAATGGACTGCAAAGATTGCCAGATCCATCGACAGCCCGCCTTCGTTTACGGACAGCGGCGGATAAAGAACCCAGCCAACGCCAGAACCAAGCTGGTCATTGCCCCCCGGTGCCAGCACCGAAAGGACAGCCATCGAAGTACCGGCTACATACATCCAGAACGACAGGTTGTTCATACGTGGGAACGACATGTCCGGAGCGCCAATCTGAAGAGGCATGAAATAGTTACCAAATCCGCCAAAAAGCGCCGGAATAACGACAAAGAACATCATCAGGATGCCGTGGGCCGTGACCAGCACGTTCCACATATGCCCGTTTGGCGTACATCCAGCGGATGCGTCTGCAATCAGTCGCGCGCCCTCCATGCACATGTATTGAACGCCCGGATGCATAAGCTCCAGTCGCATGTAGATAGTGAATGCAACGGAAATAAATCCAACAGCAGCAGAGACGATAAGATACAAGATCCCGATGTCTTTGTGGTTGGTGGACATAAACCAGCGGGCAAAGAAGCTGCGTTTGTGCTCATCTTCGTGGCCATGGATGGCTGCGTCGGCCATGTGGCGCCTCCTGTCAATTGTGAGCGCACGCCGAAAGATGCGGCGGGCGCGGATTGATGCAGGGTTTAGAATGTTGACGCGTTTGCTTCAATGGTCGAGTTTGATTTAGATCAAGTTAAATTGACGCGCCCCCTTGATGTCACCCCTGTGAACTTGATCAGCGGTTGTTAAGAGAGAGGGATTTACCAACAATTCCAACCGATAACATTCCTGCGGTATTACTTTGAGCAACAAAGTCGTCTGCGCAGTTTGATAGGTCGGTGGTTGATGTCCCATCGAGGTTATCGCAGCGAAACTGGCCGACCCGGATGTGACCGCATTTGGGGACACTTACGCAGAACGGAAGATGAGTTTCGCCAAGCTGTCCGAGAAAACAGTTAAGGCACGCCAGATTATGTCTGCTTGACGGTTCTGGCTGCACGTCGCACAAATACGAACCGACAATCACCAACAAACAGGCCCGACATGACCTATGATCCCGACAACATATTCGCCAAAATCCTGCGTGATGAAATCCCTTCTATCCGGGTTTATGAGGACGAGGCGACGCTGGTTTTCATGGATATCATGCCACGCGCGCCGGGCCATGTACTGGTGATTCCCAAAACACCGGCCCGCAATATTCTTGATGCCAGCCCTGAACAGATGGCGACAGTTATGGCGACGGTACAAAAACTTGGCCATGCCGTGACGAAAGCGTTTGATGCAGATGGTGTGACCATTCAGCAATTCAACGAGGCTGCGGGCGGGCAAGAGGTGTTCCATTTGCATTTTCACGTGCTGCCGCGTCACCTTGACGTCGGGCTGAACCCGCCCAGAGTGATGGGCGACATGGATGAATTACAGTCCAACGCGGCCAAAATTCAAGCGGCATTAGGCTAGCACCGGATGCGCAAACGGTTTCTTTGAAAGCAGGCAGCCCGAAATATGCCACATGATCACCACGGACACAGCCATCTAGACCCAAATGCCGGAGATGCCCGGATTGGCTGGGCTATTGTCGCAAACATGGCGCTGACATTGGCGCAGATCATTGGCGGTGTGTTGTCCGGGTCTCTGGCATTGATTGCAGACGCTTTGCACAACTTTTCCGATGCCATCGCGCTGATTCTGGCGTTTGGGGCGCGCAAAATATCGCGGCGTCCGGCAGATG
>JAHRVZ010000440.1 GCA_019090405.1 Paracoccaceae bacterium | reverse complement strand
TTTATGGGCTATGGCGGCGGATCGCTGGTTGTTGATGAAACGCTGGTATCGGCGGACACTTTGGCCAAGGTCAAAGAGACCGAACAGTCCATTAGGGACGGTATGTTCCGCGTTAACGTAAACGACGCGCCACCTGTCTCTGACAAGTAAAAGGATCGGGCCGGTTGTTTTGACCGGCCCATCTGTTTGCACATGGAAAACCCCAAAATACTGTCGCTGAATGCGCTGTCCAAACGGTTCGGATCGGTTGTTGCCAATGACGCCGTAAGCCTTGATTTGCATCGCGGCGAAGTGTTGGCGTTGCTTGGTGAAAACGGGGCCGGCAAGACCACTTTGATGAACATGCTGTTTGGCCATTACTTGCCCGACAGCGGCTCGGTTGAAGTGTTGCAGGATGGCGTGATGACGCCGTTGCAATTGGGCCATCCACAGGCCGCATTGGCGGCGGGCATCGGCATGGTGCATCAGCATTTTACGCTGGCATTGAACCTGACGACATTTGACAATGTTGTACTGGGGTCTGAACCGCTGTTTTCATGGCGTCGCAATCGCGCTGCTGCCCGGGCAAAACTGCTGGCGATAATGGAACAAAGCGGGCTGGTTGCGCCGCTGGATACCCCCGTCGGGCAACTTTCGGTGGGCGAACGCCAGCGCGTCGAAATCCTGAAAGCACTGTATCGCGATGCGCGTATTCTGGTGCTGGATGAACCCACCGCCGTTTTGACCCCGCAAGAGGCCGATACCCTGTTTGAAAATGTCGCCACCATGACCCAAAACGGTCTGGCGGTGATTTTCATTTCCCATAAACTGCGCGAAGTTCTGGCGTTTTCCAATCGCATTGCGGTGCTGCGCCACGGGCAAAAAGTCGGTGAAATTGCCACAAAAGACGCCGATGAACGCGTCATAGCGCGCATGATGGTCGGTGCTGATACCCCGGTAACCGCACGCGAAACGATGTCGCCGGGAACACCGATGCTGACCCTGAAAGACGTCAGTGTTCAGGGCCAGTCCAAACGCGACAGTCTAAGCCGCGCCAGTTTCAGCGTCCATTCCCACGAAATTCTTGGCATTGCTGGAGTATCGGGCAATGGCCAGTCAGCATTGGCCGGTCTGGTGTCGGGATTGATGCGACCAGATCGCGGTACTGTGTCTGTAGGCGGTACTGAAATCAGCCGCCCCAATCCGCTGACCATGATCACTGCAGGCGTCGGACGCATCCCCGAGGATCGCCACCACGACGGTATTGTTGGCGCCATGACCGTAGCGGAAAACATGGTGATCGAACGGTTGAATGATGCCGATATCCAGACTCGCGGATTGTTGAACCGGGACGCAATTCAGGCCAATGCAGACCGGTTGACCAAAGACTACGACGTGCGTGGCCCCGGCAGCGATGCCGCTGCGCGGTTGCTGTCAGGCGGCAATATCCAAAAGCTGATCCTTGCACGGGTGTTTGACCAGACCCCGCGCCTGATATTGGCCAACCAGCCGACGCGCGGCCTTGATATGGGGGCCGCTGCCGAAGTTGGGCGTCGATTGCTTGAGGCGCGCAAACGCGGGGCAGGGGTGTTGCTGATCTCAGAGGATCTGGACGAAATACTTGGACTGGCGGACCGTATCATGGTGATCCATGACGGACAGTTAAGCGAACTCACCACACGGGACCGCGAAGAAATCGGCCTGAGCATGGCAGGAGAACACGCATGATCCGAATCGAGGCCCGCAATGCCCCGCCCCGCGCGCTGACCCTTGGGGTGCCGATCTTGTCGGCTCTTGTAGCACTGGCGCTTGCGTCGATCCCGCTGGCGTTTGCCGGGGCCGACATATCAACGGCTTACGCGGAAATGGCAAAAGGCGTGTTCGGCTCAAAATTCGCGTTTTCAGAAATGCTGACCCGTGCAACACCATTGATTTTCACCGGCCTTGCCGCCGCATTGGCGTTCCGTGCCAAGCTGTGGAATATCGGGGCCGAAGGGCAGCTTTACCTTGGTGCCATGGCGGCTGTTGCCATCGGCTCGGGCGCGGTGGACGCGCCTGCCTTTGTGCTTGTGCCGCTGATTGTAGTGTTCGGAGCCGCCGCAGGGGCTGCCGGAATGGCCGTGCCAACGGTGCTGAAAACCCGCTTTGGTGCCGATGAAGTGGTAACGACCTTGCTGTTGAATTTCGTCATTCTGATCTTTGTGCAGATGATGCTTGAGGGCGCGCTAAAAGACCCGATGAGCCTTGGTTGGCCGCAATCTTCACCAATCCTTGATCAGGGCATGTTACCGCAATTGATGGACCGGATGCGCATCCATTCTGGCCTGATTATGGCGCTGGTCGCGGCAGGTATCGCGCAATTCATGTTGGCGCGATCTGTCTGGGGGTTTCGTCTGCGGGCGGTGGGTGAAAACGCCGCCGCCGCGCGTCACGCCGGGATCAGGGTCAATCGCTCGTTGATGAGTGTGGCAATTGTCTCGGGCGGCTTGGCCGGACTGGCCGGCGTCAGTGAGGTTGCCGGGCTTAAGGGCTATCTGACCGCCGATTTATCGCCCGGCTTTGGGTATACCGGCATTGTCGTGGCGATGCTGGCCGGCTTATCGCCGGTTGGTGTAGTGATTTCCGCGTTGTTCATCGCATCGGTGTTTGTCGGGGCCGACAGCATGAGCCGCGCCATGGGCGTGTCATCATATCTGGCCGATCTGGTGGTCTCGATGTCGCTGCTCTGCGTGTTGATCGGTGGTTTTTTCGCCCGCTTTCGCATTGTGCGCAGCAAGGTCGGGGTGGCGTAATGGATATTTTACAAATCCTGTTGACCGACAGTTTCTGGGCCGCCTCTTTGCGCATCGCCACACCGCTGATTTTCGGCGTTCTTGGCGCGCTGATCTGCGAAAAATCCGGTGTTCTGAACCTTGGCATCGAAGGTATATTCGCCGCCGGAGCCATGGCCGGCTGGATGGCGGTCTGGCTGGGCGCCGGGCTTTGGGGAGGTCTGTTGGCGGCGGCCCTGGTTGGTGCCTTTTTTGGCCTGATCCATGCCATTCTGACAGTGCCTTTGGGGCTGTCGCAACATGTGTCCGGGTTGGGGGTGACGCTGTTTGCCACTTCGGTCAGCTATTTCATCTATCGCACGGCGTTGCCCAATGTGACATCACCGCCCCGGATCGAATCGTTTCAGGCGCTTGATATTGCGGGGCTTTCGGATTTACCATTTATCGGCCCCGTATTGTTTCAGCAAACTGCGATGACGTGGCTTGCGCTGTTGATGGTTGTTCTGGTCTGGTACGTTCTGGAGCGCACAGCGTTGGGTGTCGCGATAAAGGCGGTCGGTGACAACCCGGACAGCGTCGATGCGCAGGGCTTGTCGGTCTACAGCTTACGGATTGGAGCGGTCATGGCGGGGTCAGCCCTGATGGCCTTGGGGGGCGCATTCCTGACCATGTCAGCCTTTGACGCGTTTTTCTTCGGCATGGTCAATGGGCGTGGCTGGGTTTGCATCGCCTTGGTGATTTTTGCAAGCTGGCGACCGGGCAAGGCGCTGTTGGGCGCGTTGCTGTTCGGAGCTTTTGATGCCTTTCAGGTCCGTCTGCAAACCGAAGTCGGCGCTTTGGTGCCGGGGCAGGTGTTCCTGATGGCACCTTATATCCTGTCAATTCTGGCCCTTGTGATTGCGGCGCGTGGGGCTGATTATCCGCGTGCTTTGCTGACCCCCTGGTTTAAAGGCCAACGCTAAAGGTTTTGCCCATGTTCGATCTGATCATTAAAAACGCCTGCCTGCCCGACGGCCAACAGGGTGTTGATATCGCCTGCAAAAACGGTGAAATCGCCGCGATTGAGGCTGCAATAACTGCCCAAGCCGGCGAAATCATCGACGCGGGTGGCTATCTGGTTTCTCCGCCCTTTGTTGATCCTCATTTCCATATGGACGCGACGCTATCGCTCGGCTCGCCGCGAATGAACGTGTCTGGCACTTTGCTGGAAGGCATCGCACTCTGGGGCGAGCTGAAGCAAATCCAGACCGTCGATGACATCATCACCCGTGCCCTGCGCTATTGTGATCTGGCGGTTTCCATGGGGATCGGGGCGATCCGCAGCCATGTCGATGTGTGCGACGACAGTTTGACCGGGGTGCAGGCGCTATTGGACGTGCGCCAACAGGTGGCACCCTATCTTGATCTGCAACTTGTGGCCTTCCCACAAGACGGCGTGCTGCGTGATCCCACCGCGATGACCAATCTGTTGCGGGCTTTGGATATGGGTGTCGATATCGTTGGCGGCATCCCGCATTTTGAACGCACCATGGCGGATGGGGCCGAATCGGTGCGGCAATTGTGCCAGATCGCGGCGGAGCGTGGGCTGATGGTCGATATGCATTGCGACGAAAGCGACGATCCACACAGTCGCCATATCGAAACCCTGATTTATGAAACCCAGCGATTGGGCCTTCAGGGGCGCGTGGCCGGATCGCATTTGACGTCGATGCATTCGATGGACAATTATTATGTCTCAAAACTGATCCCATTGATGGCCGAGGCGCAGGTGCACGCCATCCCCAACCCGCTGATCAACATCATGCTACAGGGGCGTCACGATACCTATCCAAAACGCCGTGGACAGACGCGTGTGCCAGAATTGCGCAATGCCGGGATCACCGTTGGCTTTGGCTCTGATTGCGTCATGGACCCTTGGTATTCGATGGGGCGCGCGGACATGCTGGATGTGGCTTCAATGGGGCTGCATGTGGGGCAGCTTAGCAGCCGCGCGGATATGGCCTGGTGTTTTGAGGCCGTGACGACAAATTCTGCGCAGATCATGGGGCTTGATGGGTATGGTTTGGTCAAGGGAGGTGCGGCAAATATGGTCTTACTTCAGGCGCGCAGCCCAATCGAAGCAATTCGCCTGCGCGCCAACCGACTTGCGGTCATTCGCAAAGGGGCTGTCATTGCCCGCAGTCACCCACAAATCACCGAACTAAACCTGCCAGGCAGGCCAATAAACGTCGATCCCGCCGACTATATCCCATCTGAATAATCTGAAATTCAGTTTGGTAAAAATATCCCCGCCGGAGGCAATCCCCATTTGCATTCGAACAGAAAGCCACCCGAAAGCGCACCGGCGTTGGTATGAAAACTAAGAAATGGCTAAAAACCCGACGCCGCAGACGCCACCGAACTATCGAGCCTCTGCAATTCGGGCCAATTTCTGAGCGGTTTGATCAAGATGATCCGGACTGAGTGAGTCGAGGCTTACCAGCGTGTCGTTCTGGTGTGAGACCTGTTTTGCATACCTTGGGTCATAATGGTGCTCTATCAACCCGGCTGCCAATTGTGCAAACGCGCCATCCTGTGCAAAGCCGCGCCATTGTTCGATACGCTCGGCTGAATGAATGCGGCTTAGTTTACTGATCGTTTTCAGCAGCTTGTCCTGATTTTCTGTGATTTCGATATAGACCCGCGCCAAATAGTTCGCCCGGTCCCGTAGCGGCGCCTGAATTGTAATCCGCGGAGCTGCGCGCATGGCTTTCCATAACTGCGGAGGTAGATTGATTTTGCCAACCTTGCTTGATTCCGCCTCGATCACGACGGGACGAGAGGGATCAAGAGCTGCGATCTCAAACGCCAGCGCGCCTTCAAATGTCTTTTGGGTTGGTTGCTTTTGAGACATCTCGCCAAATAGCGACCCGCGATGATGGGCCAAGCCTTCAAGGTCAATGATCTGGGTTCCAAGGTCACGCAATCGCCCCAACAGTTCAGTTTTCGCGGTGCCGGTGTTGCCTGCCAATATCACCACTGGGGTTGGAAATTCCGTATCATAAAGCGCCTTGCTGACCAGCCTGCGGTAACTGCGATAGCCGCCGTCCAGCAACTGAACCCGCCAGCCGACCTGTTTCAGGATCGTGGCAAATGACCCGGACCGCTGACCCCCTCGCCAGCAGTAAACCAGCGGCTGGTAACTGCCATCTTTGTCAGCCAGCGCGTTTTCAATGTGGCGCGCCGCATTGCGTGCTACCAGTGCCGCGCCGATCTTGCGGGCGCGAAACCGGCTTTCCTGCACATAAATTGTCCCGACGGTGGCGCGTTCGGTATCATCAAGAACCGGCAGGTTGATCGCTCCGGGCAGGTGGTCTTTGGCGAATTCGGCTGCGCTGCGCACATCAATGATCTGATCGAACGGCAGTTTATTCAGGTCAGCAAGGGTGGTCAGTTCAAAATTCATTCCGGTTCCTAGCGCAGCAGTGAGACGTTCGAAAGGGTCAGATTACCCCTTGATCAAGGCCTGCCACTACCTACCCGCGTCGAGTCGCGGTTGGATCAGCAGCGCCTAGCATTGGTCGGTGATCTGACCCTGGGTGCTTAGCCAGAAACGGTGATCCCGCTTCCTTTGCTGATCTGACCAATAATTGCAGCAGATGCGTAACCCTGTTCATGGAACATCGCCAATACGTCGTTGGCCTGTTCAGCGGCCACACTGACCAGCAATCCACCTGAGGTTTGCGGATCAAACAACAGGTTGCGATGCCAGTCAGGCAGGTCAGCGGGCAGCGTGACGCTAGCGCCAGAAGCCTCACGATTGCGGGTTCCGGCGCCGGTGTTCAGACCTGCTTTGGCAAATGGAATGGCACAATCAAGCAACGGCACAGCGCCCAGATCAACAGTTGCAGCAAGGCCCGAGCCTTGGCACATTTCTGTGAGGTGCCCCAGCAGCCCAAAGCCGGTTACATCGGTCATGGCATGGACCTCGGCAAGTGCCGCAAAATCCGCACCAATCGCGTTCAGTTTCGTGGTGCTGGCAATCATCTGGGCGTAATCATCGTCTGACAAATCGCCCTTTTTGAACGCATTGCTAAGAATGCCAACACCCAAAGCCTTGCCCAGAATAAGAACGTCGCCGTCCTGAGCTGTGCAATTGCGTTTGACCTGATCAGGATGCACCATGCCAACAACTGCCAAACCATAGATCGGTTCGGGGCTGTCAATGGAATGGCCACCTCCAACAATGATCCCGGCCTTGGCGGCCATATCCGCGCCACCTGCCATGATTTTGGCAATCGTTTCAGTAGACATTTTTCCGGTTGGCATCCCTGCCACGGCCAGCGCAAACAACGGCCGCGCCCCAACTGCATAGACATCAGACAAGGCATTGGCCGCAGCGATTGCACCGAAATCAAAAGGGTCGTCTACCACGGGCATGAAAAAGTCAGTGGTCGCCACAATGGCTTTGTCATCGTCGA
>JAHRVZ010000046.1 GCA_019090405.1 Paracoccaceae bacterium | reverse complement strand
ATGTATCTGGGCCGGTTGGTAGAAACCGCCCCGACGCGTGAATTGTTTGCCTCGCCACGTCACCCTTATACAAAGGCGCTGCTTTCTGCGATTCCGTCACTTGATCCGGATGATCGAGGCAAAGCACAACGGCTGGAAGGTGAAATTCCATCGCCGACCAACCCGCCCCCGGGTTGCAAATTCCAGACCCGCTGTCCGTTTGCGATTGATGTTTGCCGCCAGCAGGAACCAAGGCTAGAGCACACCGGAAACGAACACAACGTAGCCTGCCACCGCTGGAAAGAGCTGATGGCAGAGCAACCGGTTCCTGCCTGACAAAACGCTGCTCTCTACGCTCTGTTAACCACCAATTTGCGACGCAGACATCAGCCAGCGGCAAGCAATGCCAGTACCTCATCCAGATCGGGCATTGAGGGCGCAGTACCGGGCCGAGTGACCGAAATCGCGGCAGTGGCGCAGCCAAAACGCACGGCGTCAATCGGGGCGTCGCCGCGCGCGAGGGCCGTGGCAAAACCGCCGTTGAACGCGTCACCTGCGCCAGTGGTTTCGACCACGGGACCGGCGTCAAAGGCCGGGACATGCTGAGGTGTGGTGCCATCGTGAAACAGTACTCCGTTTTCGCCCAGGGTGATGATTGCGCAGCCGACACCCATCTCTAACAACACTTTGGCGGCGTTTTCTGCATCCTTGATGGTGACAACCGAAAGCCCTGTCAGGGCTTCGGTTTCGCTTTCATTTGGTGTGGCATAGTCGCAAAGGGCAAGCATTCCGTCGGGCAAATCTGCCGCCGGCGCCGGGTTCAGGATGGTGATTGCACCACCTTTGCGCGCCATCTTCAGTGCATGATGCGCGGCGGGCATTGGCTGTTCAAGCTGGGTAATGAATACGGCAGCATTGCCAATCAGATCGGCGTTTGTGTCGATATCTTCTGGCGAAATTTGACCCGCCACTCCGGGGCAAATGATGATGGCATTGTCGCCTGTGGACTCTTCGATAAAGATATAGGCGGCCCCGGTGTAGCTGTCATCGTGTTGGGTGATTGCGGGCTTTACCCCGGCGTCAGCCCAGGTTTTTAACGCCATATCCGCAAAAGGATCCCGCCCAAGTCGCGTGATCATTGACACGTCCCCGCCAACGCGGGCCGCAGCAACTGCCTGATTTGATCCCTTACCACCTGGCCCCAAGGCAAAACTGTTGCCCATGATGGTTTCCCCAATGCGCGGAGAACGATCCGCGCGATAAGAGGTGTCAGCGACAAAAACACCCAACACAACAACGGATTTGCCCATATTTCTAACCCTTTGCATCCGGTGCAATAACGCCCTTGCGGAACATAAAGCAGCCATAAAACCGACGCTCTCCGGTTTGGATTACCGCATAGGCTTCCTTGGCCATGTTATAAAAAGCAAACCGCTCGATCGCAATCATCGGGCGCGATTTGCCCAAGGCGGCGTCAATGGCGGCCTGAGCCTCAAGCTGTACGGCTGGAATCTCGTCAGGGGCATCGACAACTTCCATGCGACCGGCAGAACCATCAACAAATGAGTCCAAAGGCAGCACCGACAGAATAGCCTCTATCGCCTCGGCGCTGCTGAGGTTTTCCATCGTAAGTGCCCGTCCGATAACTGTTTTCACGCCGATGGAATCAGACGGAAAATTGGCATCGGACAGGATCAGAACATCGCCATGCCCCATCGCCTTGAGCGTATATAGAACATCAGCGCTTAGTCTTGGATCAATGCCTATAAGCATGAGAATACTCCATGTTTAGTCCATCATTTGGGTGACTTTTTGTGCAATTGCAGCGCCAATTGCGGCGTGACCTTCCGGGGTCAGGTGGATACCGTCGACCGGATCAACGCGTGCAACGGATCCGGCATCAAAGAAGCCGGTATTGTTGCGCTTGGCGATGGCTGCAAAGTACTTTGCCAGTTTGCGTGACTTCGCGGCTCCTCCTTCAAACATTTCTGCCAGGAACGCGGTTTCCTGGATCGGAACCGGGGCAACGATCAGAACCTTGGGGGTGGACAAGTCCGGACCTGAGATCGAAGTGGAAATGCAGTTCAACAATCGTTGCAGCGACGCTGCGATGTCCATTGCTGGCAGGCTATAGCGCATTTTCAGATCGTTTGTGCCCAGCATGATAATGATCAGATCAATCGGGCGATGGCTGTCCAAAAGGGCGGGCAACACCGCCAGTCCGTTTTTGTGTGGCCCTTCTATGGGGTCGTCATGCACAGTTGTCCGGCTGGGATGGCCTTCTTCGATGACATGCCAGTCGTCGCCAAGAATCGCCGCCATCTGACCGGGCCAGCGCACGTCAGGGGCAAAGCGGCGAATATCAAGCGCATATCGGACGGCCTGTGTCCCGTGGGTGTTGCTGTCTCCGAAACACAGAACTGTTCGCTTGTTCATAGTACCCTCACATTCAATTAGTGCGCCGGTTTCGACTGTATCCGCTGAATTCCAAATTTAGACGATGAAAATTTACCTGTCCATGGACAACGCAAATATCCCCGTGGCGCTGCCGCGTCCGCGCAAAGTCACCTCGCCTTTGCTTTGCGCCTCAATTCCGTCGGGCAGGGTGATTTCGTTCAACAGCTGCTCGGACACTATCAGTTCCTCATTCAGCCGTTTGGCTTCGCTCTCAAGACGGGCGGCGGTATTCATGGTGTCGCCAAAATAGACGATTGATTTTTTGGTGTCGCCACATTCGCTAACGATAATTGAACCACCATGCAGGCCCGCACGTATTCTGGGCCGAACGCCAAACAGCTTTTCATAGACTTCGGAATGACCATCAAGAACGCTTTTGAGTGCAAAAAAGCAACGAACACTGCGCGCCCGTTCAATCCCGGATTTATAGGGCCATGTAATGATGACTTCGTCGCCGACATAGGCGTGAATTTCGCCACCATGCTCGGCCACAGGACGCCCGATATCAAAGAAAAACCGGGTCAGCAGGCGCTGCAACCCTAGATCTCCGAATTGATTTGCCAAAGAGGTTGATCCAACCAGATCAACAAACAGAAATATACGCTTTTCCTCGACCGGATTGTGATAGCGCCCGATCAGCAGGTTTCCAAGAACACGCGGCCCGATTACTTTTGTGACCTGCCGGATGATAAGGATGAAAGTGACGAAACCCAGAGTGAAAAGGTAAAGCGACACGCCAGGCCCGTAATTGAAATTCAAAACGAGTTTTCCGGCATAAATCGACTCGCTGATCATGCCGGTAATCGGAATAATAAACGCGACCAGCACCAGCAAAAATGCAACGTGCCAAGGAAATGCCAATCGTCTGAGCGGTGCGCAAAGTTTGCTTGGCCACAGAAAAAGCAAACCACCCCAAAGCAAGGTGCCACCGACAATACCATCAATAGCAATATGTCCGATCGAATACGGAACGTCATCTGCAACAAAGATCGAGACATAGATCGGACCCAATGCCGATGAAAGCACAATCAGTATGGCGAATAACTTTAGCTGTCTTTTTGAATAGTTGGTCAAATTGCGTCCTCATGCCGTTGCGCGCGTATGCGTGGGGTATCGACTGCGCTATCAGTCCTGTTGATATAGTTTAGTTGTCCACGATCTCTATGGGGTCACCATACAAAAGTTGATGCCGCCTGCAAAATGCTTGCGATTGCGGGTTCTAGCCTTTGTGTAAGGCACCAAATAAAGGCGCTCTTATTGCCTGATGTCAGCCCAGCCTTGCGCGTATCGACGGGCGTTTTGTGATAAATGGCTTTCTTCAGACACCGGGTCGCGGCACAATGTGTTTATGATTGCAAAACAGACCCTTCGCCTGGTGGCCCTGTTATTACTGCTGGTGATTCCGGCCAGTCCCGTCTTTGCACATGCCTCTGAACAAGGTTTTGTTCTGTTGCTGCCAACGGATGTTTACATCGTTTCCGGGGCTGCAAGCGTCGGTTTGACTGTGCTGTTGCTAACGGTACTGCCGGATCAGTTTGTGGCATCGGTTTTTCGCCCGATTGCGGTTTTGCGCCTACACCAGAGCGGGCTGTCTGTTGTTTCCAGCTGTCTGTCAGCTTTGCTGTTGGTGGCGCTAGTATGGGTAGGTTTTTATGGCTCGCATGACCCATTGGCCAACCCGTTGCCGGTGTTTTTCTGGACGATTTGGTGGATTGGTTTCATAGCACTTCAAGGCCTATTAGGAGACCTGTGGCGTTGGCTGAACCCATGGACTGGCCCTGTTTCAATCCTGCAAAAAACCCTGAACATTCGACCTTTTCTGCGTCTCCCAACCGGGTTGGGACACAGCGTTGCCATCCTGACTTTTATGTCCTTCGCAGCATTTTTGCTGGCTGACCCAGCCCCCGCAGATCCAGAGCGGCTGGCGCGTGTCGTCGGGGCGTATTGGTTGTTCACCTTGCTTGCAATTTTGGCATTTGGCCCGCGTTGGTTACGGCGCGCCGAGGGGCTAAGCGTGGTTTTGCGTGCCTATGCCCGCATGGGTGTGTTTGGCCGCAAGGGCAATCGCTTTGCAGTTGGAATTCCCGGATGGCAAGCGCTGAACCTGCGCGCCCCAACCATCGGAATCGCTGTTTTGATGCTGTTAATGCTGGGCAGCGGCAGCTTTGATGGGTTGAACGAAACCTTCTGGTGGCTGGGTCTGATCGGCGTTAACCCGCTTGAATTTCCCGGTCGGTCTGCGGTTATCACCCAAAATCTCACCGGACTTGTATTGGCGAATATTTGGCTGATCTCGGCCTATGCAATGGCGATCTGGCTGGGATTGGCTTTGATCAAGTCAACTGTGCCGTTGTCCCGCGGGTTTTGCCTTTTTGCGCCGTCAATATTGCCCATAGCATTGGGCTATCATATCGCGCATTATTTCCCATCTTTCCTTGTCGACAGCCAATATGCGCTGTCTGTGGTAACTGATCCGATGGGGACAGGGGCCGATTTTTTGCAGTTGGGCACCTACTATGTGACTACTGGTTTTTTCAACTCGCAAGATAGCGTTCGATTGATCTGGCTGACGCAGGCGGCGGCAGTGGTCGGGGGGCATATTCTGGCCGTGATGTTGGCCCATGCCATTGCTTTGCGCCATTTTGGAACGACACGACACGCGGTACTTAGTCAGGTGCCATTGGCATTGTTTATGGTGCTTTATACTTTGTTCGGGCTATGGCTTTTGGCATCACCTAAAGGATGACCTAGGGGAAATGACTCGACAAATCGAAATATCGTTTACACACTAACAAACAATGAGGGCCGCGTTCGGCCCGAAATCTTAATGCTAACAGGGGGAAATTCAATGACCAAAGATATCCGGAAACCCGTCGGCACAACACGCCGCAACGCGTTGAAAACACTTGGCCTTGGGGCGGGTGCTGCCGCTGCTGCGACCAGTTTGCCGATGTGGGCACGCTATGCTCAGGCGCAAAGCTCTGAGCCTATTCGTATTGGTTTTCAGCTGCACCGCACCGGAATCGGTGCAGCCTATGGCCGCTGGTATGACCGCACAACACAGGCTGTGGTCAAACAGATCAACGCGGCCGGTGGTATCAATGGCCGCCCCGTTGAAATCGTCGCCGAAGACGATGGCACCGATCCCAAGCGCGGCGCCGAAGTGATCGAGAAATTCGCCAACCAGTCCAATTGCGACATCGCCTATGGCACTTTGTTTTCGCATGTCGTGATCGGATCAGCACCGCGTGCGGCCGAACTGAAACTGCCGTATTTTGTGGTGTCCGAAGGCCATCACGTCGCCAGCGGAATGCTGAATCGCTATACGTTGCAACCGGGCATAACTGATGTGAAAAGCCAGGTGCAGGCGATGGCACCGTTTGTGGCGCAGAACCTGGGCAAAAAGATCACCATGATCTTTCCTGATTTCGCCTTTGGCCATGACCATCGCGATTATTTCACAGCTGCGATCGAGGCACAGGGCGGAGAAGTTCTGGCGCAGATCGCCATTCCACCAACCGAGACCAGCTTTACCAAATATTTCCCAAAAATCCCGCGTGATACCGAAGTTATCTATCACGTGATGGTTGGTCCTGCGGTGCTGACTTTTGTTAAGGAGCTGGGCGAATTCTTTGGCCCGTCCCGCCCGGAAATGTTTGGCTTTATCGACAGTCTCGAAGCGGTCGATCTGGCCAGCCCCGGACTGGAGTTTCTTGAAGGCACCTATTTTTGGGAGGGCAATCCGCGCTATGCACAGGCCAATCAGACGTCTTTTGACAAAGACTATCGGGCGGCTGTCGGGGTTGATGACAACGGGGCGTCGATCAACGATCCAAAGGACGTTTCGACCTATTCCCATATGTTTGGTTGCTGGGAAACGCTTCATGTGGTCAAGGCCGGGATGGAGGCCGCCGGTTACAAGACACGCGCCGATGCCCCCAAGTTGATCGAAGCGGTTGAGGCGATGACCGATATGGCGGCGTCGGATGCGCATCCACAGGGTGCCAAATGGTTCAATGGCAAGACCCATCAGGTATTTGGGCATCAATATATCAGTCGCGTGACAGACCAAAAATTGATTCTGGCACATACCACATCAATAGAGGACACGCTGTATCCGGACGAAGTGGATTACACAAAACAAGCGTTCTAGGCGTCAAGAGATGCTCCGGCGCAAGTCGGGGCATCTCTTTGGTATCCGTTTTCTTTTAAAGAAAACGAACCGGAAAATTCTAAATTTTCCGTTGCGCCAGTATTCTGGCGGCACGTAACATTCAGGCACTAACTGCAGGATCAACATGGATTTTGGACCGTATCTTATGCTGGCCTCGCTAGAGGGCGCAGTAACCGCAGCCGTCTTGGCGCTAACGGCGGTTGGCCTGTCTCTGGTCTTTGGTGTCATGCGCGTGGTGAACGTCGCGCATGGTGAATTTTTCATGCTTGGGGCGGTGCTTGCATGGTGGATAACGTCATCCATCGGTGGTCATGGGGCGATTGGGTTTGCAATTGCACTGGTGGTCGTGCCGGTACTGGTTGGCCTGCTTGCGGTTTTTGCGGATATGACAGTTCTGAAGCGACTGGAGTATGATCCAGAGCGTACCATCGTTGCGACTATTGGTATTCTTTATATCATTCAGCAGGTTACACTGATGACCTATGGGCCAGATGCACGTCCGGTCGAGCCACCTTTCAACACGCGCCTCGCTATTCCCTGGTTTGAATTCACTGACGGTAAATTCCAGATGTACTGGCCCTGGGGTCTGAGTACGACCAGCTATAAACTCGGCGTGATTGCGGCGGCTGCGCTGGTTTTGGTTGGGGTTTGGGT
>JAHRVZ010000439.1 GCA_019090405.1 Paracoccaceae bacterium | reverse complement strand
CGTCCGGAGCCAGCGCGATAAGAGGGCCTTTCAGGATATTTGCAAAAATCAGGTCGTAAGGGGCTGCATTTTGCAGATCATTATGGTCAAATCCTGCCGCTTCGACACAGGCAACCTTGCCGTCCATTTTGTTGGCACGCAGGTTGGCCAGCGCGACATCCACGGCAACGCGATCAATGTCGCTGGCCAAAACCGTTTCAGGCCATATCCGCGCCGCCGCCATTGCCAGCACAGCAGTGCCACAGCCAATGTCAGCCACTTTCTGCGCACTGAACCCTTCGCCAATCAGCCGGTCAAGCGCCATTAGGCAGCCAAGCGTGGTGCCGTGGTGGCCGGTCCCAAACGCCATCGCGGCCTCAATCAGCAGCGGCACCGCGTCGGCGGGCACCTTGTCTGCATCGTGATTACCATAAACAAAGAACCGTCCGGCCTGAACCGGCGACAACTCGCGGCGCACATGGGCGACCCAGTCGGTTTCGGGCACTTCGGATACGACAAAGTCTTTAGCGCTAAAGACAACGGCAAGTAACGCCAGCGCTCCCTCGTCGGGTTTGTCGATGAAATAGCCGCCGACCTCCCAAAGCCCGGATCCATCTTCGATCTCAAATACACCAATGCCTGTAGGCTCAGGCGTTAGACGCTCCATCGCTTCGCTGAGCGCTTCTGCTTCGGGCTTTCCGGGCAAGGTGGTTATGGCGGTATAGGTTGTCATCAACGTCTCCTGAACAGATCAGCATTGGCATGTGGTCGACGGCCAGTTTCCTGAACAAACCGGCCAATCCTGACGACATAACGTCACCCCAACCAACCCGCCAGCGCATAAGTCATTCAGCCAGGGTCGGAACATGGCGCGTCAGGCGTGTTTCATGCCCCGGTTCGGGATGGCGCGGCACCAGCAGCGCCAATCCCAGCGAAACCGATGCCATCATCGCAGCAAGAAAGAACACCGCCGACGGCGATACCACCCATAGCAGGCCAAGCAGCACCGGCAGAAACACCGCCGCAATATGATTGATCGTAAAGGCAACGGCTGCCGTTGGTGCAATATCCGCAGGGTCCGCGATTTTCTGGAAATAGGTTTTCAGCGCCAGCGCCAGGCCAAACAGCATATGGTCAACGACATACAAAGTCGCCGCCAATGCAACGCCCCAGCCAAACATATAGACGCCTCCATAGGCGGCAAATACGGCAATAAGACCGATATATTCCCATACTAGCGTCCGCCGCTCGCCAAAATACGCGACCGCTTTGCCCAGAAACGGGGCGATAAGCATGTTGATAACAAGATTGATCAAATACAGCCCTGTCAACTCTTCCACCCGGAACCCGAATTTCTCGACCATCATAAAGCCGGCAAACACCATAAAAATCTGACGTCGCGCACCAGACATGAATTGCAATGCGTAATACAACCAATAGCGCCGCCGCAGGATCATCTTTTTATGCTGCACGGTTGGGGCTTCAAATTGCGGATAGGCCAGCAAACAGAACAACGCCAACGCGGCAGTCGTTCCGCCCGCCGCCATAAAGACCAGATTATAGGTCAGGCCAAGTGGCTCCCACAACAACACGATAAAGACATAGACAACCAAAGTCGCCGCCGATCCGGCCCCCATCAGCCAACCCAGAAACTGCGGAGCCTTGTCTTTTGGCAACCATTGCAATTGCAACGACTGATTCACAGTCTCGTAATAATGAAAGCCGATAGAGCTAAGCATGGTCAGCGTTAAAATCCCGCCAAGCGATGGAAACCACGCCGTAAACGCAGTCGCGATGCCCAAAAGCATAAGCGACACCATGGCCAGAACCTGTTCACGAACGAACAGAATAATCGCGATGACGCCAACCGCCAGAAATCCGGGAATTTCGCGCACCGTGTGCAGCAGGCCAATGTCTGCGCCATCAAAATCCGCAACTTCAATGACGAAATTGTTCAAAAGCGCATGCCATGTGTAAAACGCAATCGGCATGGTCAAAGCCATCATAAATAACAGCGTTCTCGGCCGACGCCAGAACGGCAAATTGCCGGCATCCTGGATAGAAACATTTTGAAACATAAAACCGCACTACCCCCGTTGATATACCTTGACCAGCTAAAACAACATTCTGCACACATGATCGCTAACGTCAGACAACCCGCATAAATTGCAATCTCTTAAACTCATTCAGTTTGGCACAAATATCCCCGCCGGAGGCATCCCCCCATTAAAACAAGCGGCTGTCGCTTCAATAAAAACTCTGCGGATCAATATCGACACTTAACCGCAAATCTCCCTTAAGAGGAAACGGTGCGATCCAGCGCGCCAACGCTTCTTGCAACGCCACCCCTTTGGCCGCCTTGACCAGCAACCTCACCCGATGCCGCCCCCGTATCCGTGCAATCGGCGCCGATGCTGGCCCGTAAACCTGCGCCCCGATTGCACGCAAAGGCCCATCATTGCGCGCCAGCGCATTGCCCAGATCAAACACCTTGGCCGCATCCGGCCCGGACAGAATAATCCCCGCCATACGCCCAAATGGCGGCACCCCGGCCATGCGACGCTCACCCGCCTCTGCACTCCAGAAGCCCTCCTCGTCGCCCGCCAATATTGCGCTAATCACCGAATGTTCGGGCTGATAGGTCTGCAACAACGCGGTACCGGGTTTATCCGCCCGCCCAGCGCGCCCCGCGACCTGCCGCATCAATTGAAACGTCCGCTCTGCGGCGCGTAAATCCGACCCCTGCAACCCAAGATCCGCATCAATCACCCCGACCAGCGTCAACAATGGAAAATTATGCCCCTTCGCCACCAGTTGCGTGCCAATGATAATATCCGCAGCACCTTCGGCAATGCCCTCAATCGCGCTTTTCAATGCCCTTGCTGACCCGAACAAATCCGAACTCAGCACTGATATGCGCGCATCCGGGAACAATGACGCCACTTCCTCGCCCAGCCTTTCAACACCCGGCCCAACCGGTGCAAGCCGATCCTCAGCTTCGCAGGACGGACAAACCGACGGCATCGGCGTCGTTTCTCCGCATTGATGACACATCAACCGCTTTAGGAAACGATGCTCGACCATGCGCGCATCACAGTGTTCGCACGCCACCTGATGCCCGCAGGCCCGACATATCGTCACCGGTGCATAGCCGCGACGGTTGATGAACAACATTGCCTGCTCGCGGCGATCCAGCCGCACCTGCATGGCCTGACGTAAAGTGGGCGAAACCCACGTCCCCGCCTGCATCTTTTCGGCCCGCATATCTATGGCGCGCATGTCCGGCAGCACGGCCTTTCCAAACCGCGATGTCAGATCAATCTGGGTGTATTTCCCGGCCTGTGCGTTGCTCCAGCTTTCCAGCGATGGCGTTGCCGAGGCCAAAACCACCTGCGCCCCACAGATCGACGCCCGCAGCACGGCCATGTCGCGCGCATTATACAGAACCCCGTCTTCCTGTTTGTAAGACGTGTCGTGTTCTTCATCGACAATCACCAGCCCAAGATTCTGAAACGGCAGGAACAATGCCGAGCGCGCGCCAACGACCAACTGAGCCTGCCCCTGCCCTACCATCCGCCACACCCGGCGTCGTTCGGTCATTGTCACACCAGAATGCCATTCCGCCGGGCGCGTCCCGAACCGTTCCTGTACCCGTGTCAGAAATTCTGCCGTCAACGCGATTTCAGGCAGCAACACCAGCGCCTGCCGCCCCATCCGCAGGGACTCGGCCACGGCCTCAAGGTAGACTTCGGTCTTACCTGACCCGGTCACGCCCTTCAGCAGCGTTGTTCCATAGTCGCCAGTGCGCACCAAACCCTGCAATGTTCTGGCGGCCTGTGCCTGATCTTCGGTTAACTCTTTGCTCGCCAATTCGGGATCAAGCCGCGCAAAGGGTAAATCGCGTGGACTGTCCTGTTCGAAAACCGCCCCAAGTTTAACCAGCCCCTTGACCACCGACGACGTAACCCCCGCCATTTCAGCCAGTTCGCGCAACGTAAACGCCAGATCCCCGTATTCGCCCAACGTCTCAAGCACCCGGCGGCGTGCATCGGTCATCCGCGACGGCGCGCCCTCTCCCATGCGATAAACTTTGCGCATGGATTGTGGATCGCCCAGCCCCGGCGCGCGTGTTGCAAGACGCAACATTGCTGGCATCGGGGTCAGTGTATAGTCGGCAGCACGCAGCAAAAACATACGCATTTCATCGCGCATCGGGGCGGCATCCAATACCCGAATAACAGAGCGCACCCGCGCCAGATCGAAATCGCCCTTGCCCGCACCCCAGACCACACCCAACACCTTGCGTGGCCCCAGCGGCACCTCGACGTATGCGCCAATATGGCAACCACCTTCGGGCGCTTTATAGTCCAGCGTCCGGCCCAATGGCTGAGTGGTCAGAACACCGACCAACGCGCCTTCGTCAAAAAAGTCAGGACTGGTCACAAGTCATCTTTCCATATTGCAGAGTCGCCCAAGCTATTAGCATGGCAGATCACGCCTTAAAGCCAAGTCAAACAATAGCCAATGGTTCAGGTCGCGACATCCAAAACCGACGACGAAAAGGCCGATGAAAAACAGCACCGGCATAAATCTGCTTAACTTGACTGCATTCTTGATGAATTTTACCAAATATTCACTTAAAGGGCAGCAAATCTAAAAAGCCGTGTTATAAGCCACGCAATACATAAAGAGGCACACATGAGCAGTAGCCCAAAATTAGACGACTCGCTGCGCGAGGCAATTTTTGCCACGCCCGATGCAATTCTTGATGATCAGGACGTGATGCACGCCCTGATTGCCGCCAATGAGAAATCAATGGGCGGCAATATTGTCGATTTGCGCGGCATTGCAATGGAGCGGCTTGAGGCCCGGCTTGACCGGCTTGAGGACACCCATCGCAGCGTAATTGCTGCTGCGTATGAAAACCTTGCGGGCACCAATCAGGTGCACCGTGCCATCCTGCGTATGCTCGACCCAACCAAGTTCGAATCGTTTCTGGGCGATCTGGGTGGCGAAGTGTCCGAGATTTTGCGTGTGGATGTGGTTACTTTGGTGCTTGAATCAGTACAGAACGATGCTGATCCGGCAGTTCAACGGTTAGGCGAAGTACTGACCGTGGCCGAGCCGGGCTTTATCGACAACTACCTTACACAGGGCCGCAGCAGCCAACCGCGTCAGGTCACTTTGCGACAGGTGCAGGGCTCGTCCGAAGTTCTTTATGGCGATGCCGCGAACTGGATCCGCTCTGAGGCCTGTCTGAAACTTAATTTCGGGGATGGCCGTCTGCCCGGATTGTTGGTTCTTGGCGCCGAAGACCCGCACCAGTTCTCGCCACAGCAGGGCACTGATTTGTTAAGCTTCTTTGCCGGTGTGTTTGAACGGTCGATGCGCCACTGGCTGTCTTGAGCCTGATCTCTCCAGCCTGTCGGGACGCACTGCAGCATTGGCTTGATGGGCAAAAATCACTGAATGGTGTGGCTGACAATACGCTTGTGGCCTATCAGGGTGATCTAGCCGAATTTCTGTCGTTTATGACATTGCACAAAGGCGGCCCCCAAGGGCTGGGTGCGCTGGATCACATTACCGTTTCAGATATGCGATCGTGGATGGCGCAGATGCGCGGATCTGGTGTCGCGGCGCGTTCATTGGCGCGCAAACTGTCCGCTGTCAAAGGGTTTTGCCGCTGGTTAGCTGAACGCGAAGGTCTGGAAATGACCGCCGTTCTGTCCACCCGCGCGCCGAAATTCCAACGAAAACTGCCCCGACCTTTGGCCGAAGATGCGGCACAATCCATGATCGAAACAGTCCAGTTACAATCTGACAGTGACTGGGTTGCCGCGCGTGATGTTGCTGTTGTGACGCTGCTTTACGGCTGCGGGCTGCGCATATCCGAGGCTCTGGGCCTGACTTGGGCCGACATCCCGTTACCAGCGGTGCTGCGTATTGTCGGCAAAGGTGGAAAGGAACGGATTGTCCCGGTCCTGCCCGCCGCACGTGAGGCGGTTGGAACCTATACCCGCCTGTGTCCCCATGAATACCCCCCCGACGCGCATCTGTTTCGCGGTGTGCGGGGCGGACCGTTGAATGCGCGCAGCACCCAGTTGGTCATGGCCAAGGCCCGTACGCAGCTTGGGCTACCCGCCACGGCGACACCACACGCTTTGCGCCACAGCTTTGCCACCCATCTGTTGGCCGCAGGTGGTGATTTACGCGCGATTCAGGAATTGCTGGGCCATGCGTCGCTGTCCACGACACAGGCCTATACTGCGGTTGATACTGCCCATCTCATGGAAGTTTACAACCGAACGCATCCGAAAGCATGAGTTCAGATTTAACACATGCTTACCCGCTAGCGAATTGCACTTGATCCGGATTTAGGCCATGTATTTCAAATGACTGCAGCTATGCGCGCCTTGTTTGTCCACCTGTTCACCGCCTCAGGCGCGGTCTTTGCCATGCTTGCGATGCTGGCGGCAGTTGACGATAAATGGAGCCTGATGTTTGTATGGCTGGTCGTCGCCTTTGTCGTTGATGGCATAGATGGCCCATTGGCCCGCCG